>JAESUK010000172.1 GCA_016763095.1 Alphaproteobacteria bacterium | reverse complement strand
TCAAGGTTTTTACCATGGCTTGGGTGTTTTACAAATTCTTCATCTGTAAACAACCACCCATCATCGCCAGCAAGCACACCAGATTTACCAATTCCATAGACTTGGTAATTGGCGTAGCTCCAGAGAGACTTACTTATTTCATAAACAGAGTGGTTTTCATTGAAGATGTCTTCATAATTAGATGCCCAATGTCCATCTATTTTAGAGCCACTTGCCACCTCATCGTTTTTCAGGATGGCTTTCCCCGATAGGACAAAGGATATGAGTAAAAACAGGCACATAAAGCATCCTGTATATATATATTTTGAGCTACTCAACATCACTCTATATCGTTCCCTAAACTCTTTTTGTACGCTGTATTATTGGTAATTTCGCAGAACCTACCAGATAAACCAATATTTGCAATATTTTTCCTTCCTTTTTGGAACGAGAGTCGTTAATTAGAACTCAAGATATAAATATAAGATCAAAAATGATCAAAACAGCTAAAAATAGAGGAGTGTGTAATGGATGTAAGTGTTTTTGGAATTGGGTATGTCGGTGCGGTCACATCTGCATGTCTTTCAGACTCAGGACATAACATCATTGCAGTTGATACATTTGATGTGAAAGTACAATGCATCAATGAGGGTCGCTCCCCTATTGTAGAAAACGGCTTGGATGACCTTATTTCCAAAGGTCTAAAATCAGGAAAACTACGCGCAACGACAGATTACGTTGATGCCATTAACAACAGTGACGTATCGCTTGTTTGTGTTGGAACACCCAGCGCACCAGATGGATCACTTGGACTTAACTTTATTACGGACATTTGCGAACAAATCGGTGAAGTCTTAAAAACGAAAGACACATTCCACACAGTTGTTATAAGAAGTACGGTTATTCCTGGTACACTCATGAATGTTGTATTGCCTTGTTTGGAGAAAGCATCAGGCAAGAAAGCTGGCGTGGACTTTGGATTGGGAAATAACCCTGAATTTTTGAGAGAAAGCACAGCGATCGCTGATTATTATGACCCAACTGAAATTGTTGTTGGTGCATTGGATGACAAAACAGCCAAGATGATCATGGGGCTTTATGAAGGTATCGAAGCCCCACGCGTTGTGTGTGATGTTCAAGTTGCTGAAGGCGTGAAGTATGTTAGTAACGCATGGCGTGCCGCCAAAGTCGGATTTGCCAATGAAATGGGGAACATCTTGAAAGAGCATGATGTTGATAGCCACAAGGTTATGGACATTTTCTTTAAAGACACAAAAATGAACCTCTCTAAATACTTCCTTACACCAGGATTTGCATTTGGTGGTTCATGCCTTCCAAAAGATGTGCGTGCTATTCGTGCAAGTGCAAATGACAAAGGGCTAAAAACACCATTGCTTGATTCCCTTCTTAGTGCGAACAAAGCACAAATTCAACGCGGATTTGACATGATTAAGGAAACAGGAAAAACAAAAATTGGGCTTTTTGGTCTGAGCTTTAAAGCTGGTACAGATGACCTTAGAGAAAGCCCGCTTGTTGAACTTGCGAATCTTCTTCTTATGGATGGCTTTGAGCTCTCTATCTATGACCCATGTGTTTATAAAGCCAGCCAGATGGACGGGGCAAATAAAGACTACATCACAAAAGGACTTCCTCAAATTTACGCCTGCATAAGAGAAAAGGCGCAAGACGTTGTTGATAGCTCAGAGCTTTTTGTAATTGGAAATGGAACGAAAGAGTTTGCCTCTATTATTGAACAAGCTGATAGCAACAAATCTATTATAGATCTCGTTCGCCTAGGATCACCTATGGAAGAGCGTGAAAACTATAGTGGAATTTGCTGGTAACTGAGCGGTATGAATCAATTAAAAAGCATAATCGACTACCAGCCCCCGAAAGGGTGGCAAGGGTTACTTGCGTTTACACTTGTGCTCTTCTTAGTTATTGCGAGCTTACCACCACTGACGATTACGCCAGGAACAAAGCATTTCATTGTATCTTTTAGTTTACTTGCTACATGGCGTTATGGTTGGGGTCTGATCAACTTCATTCGATCTGTTATTTATAGAAGTATTGTTTTTCCGAATTGGCGACGGGTTGTTGATCTTAATACTGATACGCTGATGCCATCCAAAATATACCTTCTGATTACAAGCTTCCGCATTGATGCAGAGACAACAGCACGTGTTGTTCATGCCACAGTTCAAGAAGCTATTCATTGTGGTGTACCGACGACGATTGTAGCCTCCATTGTGGAGCTTGGGGATGAGTTTTTATATCAAGACATTTTCACATCTCTAAACCCTCCAAAACATGTTGAACTTAAAATTGTACGTATTGCAGGAACGGGAAAACGTGATGCCCTCGCCCATGGGTTCAGAAGCATTTCCCGTGATTGCCCTCCCGCAGATTCCGTTATGGCGGTTATTGATGGGGATACTGTTATTTTGAAAGGAACACTCAAGAAATGTGTACCCTTCTTTAAAACGCATCCAAAACTTGGTGCCCTTACAACGGATGAAATTTCAGAAGTTCACGGCACAAAGTTTATGCAGTTGTGGCACAATTTGCGTTTTGCACAACGCCACTTGCTTATGAGTTCAATATCTTTATCTCGACGTGTGATGACCCTTACAGGGCGTATGTCTATGTATCGTACGGACATTGTCACAAATCCAGATTTCATTGATCACACTTTAAATGATCATCTTGAACATTGGAGATTGGGGCGCTTTAAATTTTTAACAGGAGATGATAAATCCAGCCTTTATTGGGTGCTTAAAAATGGGTATGAGCAAATATACCTTCCTGATGTTAAAGTTTTAACCATTGAAGATGCACCATCACAAAACTTTCTATCTACATCAACGCAACTCATGATTAGATGGTACGGCAATATGTTGCGTACAAACGCACGGGTTTTAAAACTTGGACCGCTTAAAATGCCTTTCTTTGCATGGTGGGCTTTTCTTGATCAACGGGTATCAATGTGGACAACTCTTGCGGGACCAACGTTTGCACTCTTCCTCACAATGGAATACGGGCCATCAATGATTGGTTTATATTTTATATGGGTGATTTTTGTACGATGGGTGATGACATTGATCCTGTTAAGCGCACGAAACGAAACAAGTTAGACGTACCCTTTCCTTCTCTATTTCGGCCAAATATATGGCTCTATCATTAAAACGTATGTGATGTTTCGCCTTGATCGTCAGAAGTGGACACGACAAAAGACAAAGCTAAAACACGATATTTCCGACTGGGAATCCGTGTGGCGACGGACAAGCACCCTCCTCGTACATGTCATCAGTATTGTCTGCTTTATAAGCCTGATTGGATTAGCAAGTGGGATCTTAGAGTTCCCTTATATATTCACAGGCCTCCTATTTTCATAATTTAGTTATATTTTTTAGTTTTACCTTGTCTTTTTCCGAGCATTAATGCTAAGAGATACACCAGAAAACATCCGCATATTAAAAGGTTATACAATGAGCGAAAACACATCACAGATTGTTCATGAATCAGAAGCACAGAGACAGCATGTTCGTGTTCAAATTACTGCATTTGCACCGTTAAACGGGCATCGTTATTCAGTAAAAGATTTATCCAATGGTGGCGTGCGTCTTATT
>JAESUK010000024.1 GCA_016763095.1 Alphaproteobacteria bacterium | reverse complement strand
GCTTGAGGCAATGCATGATGGTTATGTGCCACATGCAGGTTTAAAACATGTGCGCCGTGTTTATCTTTCTGAAAAAGGACAGGATATTCGTGGAGAAGATAGTTTATTTTTTGATGGTGGTGTGCTTGGCGCACCACATCAGGCAAGTATTCGTTTTCACCTTCACCCAAAGGTGCGGGTTTCTTTGGTGCGCAACGGTGAATCGGCGCTTTTAAGATTGTTTAGTGGTGTGGGGTGGCGTTTTCAACAGTCAGGTGCGCGGATGGAATTAGAAGACAGTGTTTATATGGGGTATGAGTCCAAAAATTCTACTCCTGTAAAGACTAAGCAATTGGTATTGTATTTCGATGTTGAATCTGAGGCAACTAAAGTAAAGTGGGCTTTTCAGCGCGATATGTAGTTTGTAAGACGCCATGATGCGTGTTTTTTGTATGTAAGGAATTGAGGCACAAAAGTTTATTGGATAGGTTTATGGTGATTTTCCCTTGCTTTCATGGTAGAAAAAGGTCATAAATAGAAGAATTTTAGGCATATTTTCTATGTCGAGCCTTAAGAATTATATAGTTTATGCCTTTGAAAAAAGAGGGAAGAAGGAGTTACTCTCATGACAATATTTAAGAAAACATGTCAAACGTTGGTGTTGACGACAGCGCTGACTGTTGGTGGTTTTGCCAGTACGGCGGTTCATGCTGCTGATGTGCACGCAATTGATACGTTGAAAGAAGCTGTTGCTGTTGGGATTGAAACCAACCCAGAAACGGGTGTTGTTGAAAACAGCCGTCGTGCAACAGATGAAGAGCTTCGTCAAGCAAAAGCGCTTTACTATCCTTCAGTTGATTTAGATGCTGACACAGGTTTTGAGTGGACAGACGATGCGGGAACGCGTGCAAGAACAGGTGATGATGAAAGTCTCTACCGTTATCAAGTTGGTTTGACTTTGACGCAAATGCTTTTTGATGGTTACGAAACGCTTTATGAAAATGATCGTCAAACGCATCGTGTGAGATCTGCATCTCATCGCGTGCGCGAAACTGAAGAATTTGTTGGTCTTGATATTATTGAGGCTTACCTCGATGTTGTTCGTCAGCGTAAGTTGTTGAACATTGCACGTGAGAATGTTGGTCAACATGTGAATATTCTTAGACGTATTGAAGATGGTGCGGATGCAGGACGTTCAACAAAAGCAGATGTTGAGCAAGTACGCGCACGTTTAGCAGCTTCAAAAGCAAATGAAGCAAACGTTGTTGAAGCGCTTCGTATTGCGGAAGCATCATATGACCGTGAAGTTGGTGATATGCCTGGTAATTTGAGAATGCCTGTTGCGCCAGTTGATGCGTTGACTTCGGATGTTGAAGAGGAAGTGAAAGTAACGCTGACACATAGTCCAACTTTGGATATCTTTGAAGCAGACGTAAATGTTGCTGAGGCTGAATGGCGTGGAACGGGTTCAACCCTTTATCCTCAAATTGACCTTCAGTTGGCGGCACGTAGAACAGATAATGTTGGAGGTATTGAGGAAGATGACGAATCTGCATCAGCACTTGTAACAATGGATTGGAACTTATTCCGTGGTGGTGCTGATAAAGCGCGTGTTAAAGAATTTGTTTACCGTCATGCACAAGCGAAAGAGCGTCGTAATGATGCTGCGCGTGCGATTGAAGACGATGTAAGACAAACCTGGGCGCAAATGCTTGCTGCTGGTGAGCGTGCGAAACAATTCACATCGCAAGCTGCGGCAAACCAACAAGTTGTTCGTGCGTATATGGATCAATTCGAGCTAGATCGTCGTACTTTGTTGGATGTGTTGGATGCGCAGAACGAATTGTTCGTTTCTCGTTCAAATGCATTGAACAATGAAGTGTTGGAAATGTTCGCTGTATATAGACTATTGAGTTTAAAAGGTGAATTGCTTCCAACAATGGATATTGCGTATCAAGCTGAGGTAGACCCAGACGATAATTACTGATATTATCGAATCCGAACAAACACCTTATATCGTTTCGGATACATATCATGAATGAAGAAAATTCTAAAACGGCCTCGGAAGATAGTTCTGCGGCCGTTTCTGATTCAAAATCAGAGCAAGCATCAAAGACAGAAGAGAGCAAAAGCTCTATTCCAAAGTCAGAGGTTGATCCAGCAGATGGATGGCCTCTTGAAGCCGACCGTATTGCTGTTAAAGAGCCATTGGTTGAATGCTTGAGGTTACTTGCAGGGCATTATGGTCGTCGTACCAGTGTAAATTCCTTAACAGCAGGTCTTCCAATTCCTCCGATGGGGATTACTCCTAAGCTATTTAGTCGTGCTTCGGGGCGCGCTGGTTTGCAATCGCGTTTGATTGATCGTTCGCTTGAGGCATTGGCTATTGTACCAAATTTACCATGTATATTGGTTTTGGAAGGAAAACAGGCATGTATTCTCTGGAAGATTGATTATGTGCAAAAGAAACGTTCTAAGGGACGGAAAAAACCTGCTCCAGAAGCGCGTTTTCACGTTCAGTTTCCTGAGACAGATGAGGAAAAGAAAGTTCTCTCTCTTGAGCAACTTAAAGGCATGTATGCAGGGTATGCGTTTTTTGTGCGTCCAATTGCGCGTGTTGATGATCGCGCAGGACCAGCACAAATTGAAGAGGCTCGTGATTGGTTTTGGGGGACTTTGAAAGAGAACTGGAAGCTGTATCGCGAGGTTATTTTAGCGTCTGTGATGATCAATGTTTTGGCGTTGTCGAGCACGATGTTCATTATGAATGTGTATGATAGAGTTATTCCCAATCAAGCGTTTGACACATTGTGGGTTCTTGTTTTTGGGGTGATGATTGCCTTTGCTTTTGATTTTATATTGAAGAATTTAAGGTCGTTATTTCTTGATGTTGCGGGTCGAAAGGCCGATGTGAAAATCTCTGCGGCATTGTTTGAACAAATGCTTGGAATGAAGTTATCAGAGCGTCCTGCGAGTGCTGGGGTGTTGGCCGCAAACATGCGGGAATTTGAGACCATTCGAGATTTCTTTACGAGCGCGACGATGGCGGCGTTACTTGATTTGCCGTTTACGCTGTTCTTTATCATTATTATTGCGATTATTGGTGGCCCAATCGCGTTTGTACCGCTTATTGCGTTGCCTTTGGTTATTGGTGGTGGATGGTTGTTCCAAAAACCGATGGAGAAGATTATTAAAGAGTCTCTTCATGAAAACGCGTTAAAAAATGCGTTGTTGTTTGAAACCATTAGTGGTCTGGAGGCGATTAAAACACAAGCGGCGGAAGGTCATACTCAACGTAAGTGGGAAGAGTTAACAGAGAAAGCCTCAAAAACATCTATTAAGGCGCGTCGTGTTTCTGCCCTAGCCCTGAACTACTCTGTATTGGTTCAACAGGTTGTGAGTGCGGCGATTGTTGTAACGGGCGTGTATTTGATTAGTAATGGTGTTATTTCCATGGGGGCGTTGATTGCCTGTGTGATTTTATCAGGTCGTGCGATGGCTCCTCTTGCACAGGTTGCGGGATTGCTCACACGATTTAACCAGAGTTGGCAGTCTTTGCATCAATTGGAAGATTTGATGAAGAAGCCTGTTGAGCGTCCGAAGGGTAAGCATTTTGTGTCTATTCCTCGTTTGGAAGGAAAGATTGAGTTTCGTGATGTTGTCTTCCGTTACCCAGGGCAAACGCGTCCTGCGATTAATGGGATGACATTTACGATTAACCCAGGGGATCATGTTGGTATTATTGGGTCTGTGGGATCTGGAAAGACAACTGTAGAGCGGTTATTGCTTAATTTGTACCAACCAGAAAGTGGTGCTGTTCTTGTAGATGGCACCGATGTTCGACAAATTGATCCTGGTGATTTACGTCGTAATATTGGGGGTGTTCAGCAAGGTGAGCAGCTGTTTTTTGGAAGCGTACGTGAGAATATTACGATGGGGCATGAAACAGCCCCTGATCGTGCGGTTTTAAGAGCAGCGGAGCTTGCGGGTGTAACTGAATTTTTGAGTGATACAGAGACAGGGCTTGATACACAAGTAGGGGAGCGTGGTGAAGCGTTGTCCGGTGGTCAGAGACAGGCTGTCGCGATTGCAAGATCCCTTCTTTATGATCCGCCTGTTATGGTTTTGGACGAGCCAACGGCTTCTATGGACCCTGCGTCTGAGAATAGATTGCGACAGCGTTTAGAGAAAATTACGCTTGGGAAAACGGTGCTTCTTATTACCCATAAAGGGGCGATGCTGAGTTTGGTTGATAAACTGATTTTGGTGGATCGCGGACGCTTGATTGCGTTTGGTCCAAAGGATGAGGTAATTGGAAAATTACAAGCGCGTCAATATGGAACGCAAGCTGAAAACACTGAAGTATAAAGACTTTTAGCGGAAGCTTTGAGTATAAAAAGGTTAAGAACATGAGTGCAAAGAAAAAAGAAACGTCTAAGAAAAAACCTGATCAAGTCATCCCAGAAGGCGGGAAGGCGACGCTGGATTTAAGTGTAAACTCGCATGAGGATTGGGAGGCTATTCGTAAGTCTTGGTCACAGGTGCAGGCCGAGAAAATGCAAGCTAAGACGGAACGTTTCTTTGTCACAGATGAAGATTTGCCTCTTTCTCGTCATTTGGTTTTGGTGACTATATTTGCTTTGTTTATTAGCTTTATTGCGTGGGCAAGTTTTGCGGAACTTGATGAAGTCACGCGTGGGTTTGGGAAAATTATTCCGTCAAGTGAGTTGCAGGAAGTTGCGAGTTTAGAAGCGGGTATTGTGGAGGACTTTTTTGTCACGAAGGGAGAGCGCGTTAAAAAAGGACAGCTTTTGGTGCGTTTACGTGATGTGGCAGCTAGCTCGGACCTTGAATCAAACCGATCTCGTTATTTGGGGTTACGTGCAACGATTACACGATTGCAGGCAGAGGTTGATCAGGCGGACACAATTTCTTTCCCGCCAGAGGTGAGGTCAGGTGTTCCTGATTCTGTTCAGGAAGAGCTGAAAACATTTCAAGCAAATAAAAGACGTATGCGGGAGCAACGTAAGGTTCTTGAACAACAGTTGATACAAAGAAAACAAGAGATTATTGAGCTGAGTACGCGTATCTCGGATATTAAACAGGTGATTGCGTTGTCACGCCAAGAGAAGGCAATGATTGAACCGTTGGTTGCAAGGGGATCCGCGCCGAAGATTGAGCTTGTGCAATTGCAACGCGGTATTCGTGAGCAAATGACTGAACTTAATAGTTTGAAGAAATCAGCTCCTCGTGCACAAGCCTCTGCTGCGGAAGCACAATCAAGAATAGATGAATTAGATTCTAGTGCGCATGCTGATGCACAGAGAGAACTTTCGGAAAAAACGATTGAAGTGAATTCCTTGAAGGAAATGCTATCGGCGCTTGTGGACCGTAAAGCTCAAACTGAGATTACGTCTCCTGTGAACGGGATTGTCCATGATATTACGGTACATACCAAAGGTGGTGTGGTGCAAGCGGGACAACCTATTGTACAAATTGTTCCTGAAGGAGAGCCATTATTTGTTGAAGCGAAGATTAAGCCGTCTGATATTGCGTTCTTGCGTCCCCGTATAGCGGATCGTTCAGGGCAAAAAGCAATGGTCAAAATCACCGCGTATGATTTTTCTATCTATGGCGGTCTTGATGGTGAGCTTGTGTCTATCTCTCCTGATACGATTACAGATGAGCAAGGTGAGACATTTTATCGTGTAAGAATCAAAACCGATCAAACTGAACTTGTCCGTAAAGGGGAGGTGCTCCCGATTACAACGGGAATGGAAGCACAGGTTGATATTCTCACAGGAAAGAAGACTGTGATGGAATATCTTCTTAAGCCTTTTGTTAAAACTCTTAACCAGTCTTTAAGTGAGAGATAACAATAATAAGCGTTCTTTATTGGTCATTTAGCTGTTTTTTATGCTAGACTGTTAAATGGTTAATAGTTTTATATTTGAAGTGGTTTGAAGGTATCTATGCATTTTTTTAGAGTACTATCAGTTTTGTGCCTTATCTTGTTTGCAAGTATTGCGCCTGCTCGTGCAGCATGTGTTGCAACGTCGCATGCAGGAACGGTTGCTGATGTTCTTACCAATTTTGCTACCAAATTCGCTTTGACAACTTTATGGCTTGATCCGGCCAATCCCGTTGGTCTTTTGAATACGGCGATTCGTCCTGCATTTGCTACTATGGCAGAGCAATGGACGATGACGGATATGAAGACGATGGAGTTGATGTCTACATATGCTGATGGTCAGCAAATAGAGCTGACTAAAATGGATATTCAGCGGATAAAAGCAGAAACATTTGCAAGTTTGCAGCCTGAAGAAGAGGTGTGTTCACGTATTTCTATGGGGTCACGGTTTTTATCAACGGCTTTTAAAGCAGACTCTGTAAAAAGGTCCCTGTTGCAGGCATCACTTGAAAATCAATTATCTAAACCGGGCTCTCCAGGGCAAGGAGTGCAGGCTGATTATAGTATGGCCCGTTATGACCATTACGTGAATAATGCGTGTACGGGAAATGATCTGGGTGGTGTCTTAAATGGTGTCTGTGCTGTTCCAAGTGATGCGTTTATTGATTCTGATATTGATCCTGGGGTGCATTTTTCAAAACTTACTGTTGATGGAAACGACCCAACAGGGGCTGTTTCTACCGCACATTTACAAGGGTTTATTGAGAATGTTTGTGGTGGGCAGGATCTTTCCTTGCTTCCTGCTAAGTACTATGCAAATTCAAGAAGTATGGATGTGATTATGGATGCGTATGGTAATTGGCAATATGCAGCATTTTGTAGGGATTCCATAGTATCATATGCAGCATTTAAAGCACCAGGAGATAGCCCGTTAATGGCTGAGCAGCGCTTGGCATTGCAGGAAATGGGTATGACAGATCCTGAGATTGATTTCAGATATGGTTTAAACCCAAGTATGCATGCACAAATGGATATTATGGTTTCTGCTCATAAAAGCTCTAAGGCAATGGGACCTGATCAAATGACACAGGAACGTACATTGCTGTCTTACGATGCGATGGCATTGGCAACAGAGCTGATGTTGGTGGATCAGTATAAGGATCTGTTTGCTCAGGAAACGCGGCATTTGAGCTTGTATTTAGGGCTAAAGCTTAAGGATCAGCGTGAAAAGGCTAATATTAATATTATTACTGCTTCTGATCATGGAGGTAAGAGTTAATATGTTGAAAAAATATCTTATATTGCTTGTTCTTGTCTGTGCTTTTTCGGCAACGTCTTTGCGTCGTGCTGAGGCGTGTTTTTGTGTCGCGTGTGATTGCGCGACGGCATCTAGTCTACATGAAGCAACGATTGAAAATATTAATAACTATATTGAACAAAGATTTGAGTGGTTGGTCGAGACCTTCATTAATGAAACTTTGGTGGAAGATATATGGTGGCCAGCTCTCCGTAAATTTGCAGAGCAGGTTACTATTAGTTCGCAAAAGGCAACTTTGGAAATTGGCTCTACGTTGAGTGATGCACGTCAAACGCATGCGGCACTACTTTTGATCCAAGAGAAAAAAGTGGATGCTGCGGAAGAAGTTCAGCCCGATGAGGAAACATGCAAGTATGCGTCGATGGCTCAATCGTTTGCGGCAAGTGATGCAAAGACTAAAAATGCACGTAATTTGTTCACACAACAGGGCATCAATCGTTCTATGGGAATGGCTGGTGGAATGGCTGCTTCTGGTCCAGATGAAGATAGGTTGGCGAGGTTTCAAGCTGCGAGCTCACGTTATATTGATGCGTTAGAAATGGGTGGCGCACTTTCTGCCTATAGCACCATTCCTGATGACACGCGGATTTCTGCTGATATTACGCTCTCCACTTTAACGGGAAAGGGGACGCTTGATATTGATAAAAGCAGCCCAGTGATCACGAATGATGCAGAAGATATATATGCATTGAAAACAAATTTGTATAATAGTAGGACGTTGACACGACTTACGCCGAACGATCTTGTTAATTATGGAACATACGATGATTTTGACGATATGCAAGGGTTGGCTGCCATGCAAGCTATTGCGGAGTATAGTTTTGATGCTATTGCTGCGCTTAAGGTTAATGGGGACGCTACATCAGGGAGTGTTATGCGGGCAGTGTTGTCTGAAATGCAAATGACACCACAGGGGATTGATCATCTTATTGGGGCTGGTGACACGCCGAGCTATTTGCAACAATTAAGAGTCTTATCAAAGACAATTCAAAGTGCACCAGATTCCCATATTAAACAGGTTTCTGGCTCTACTGAAATTATGAGACAGCTAGCGATTAAGGAAGCCATTGAATTGATGGTTAAATTTGAAATTTATAAGTCTCTTCAGCGTTCGACCACGATTACAGCGAGTCTTCATGAGCTTGAGCGTCGTGATTTACAAAGCGAATGGGAAGCTCAGCCAATATTTATGGAGATAGGGAGATAGAAATGTTCAAAATATCTAATTATCTATATAGAATATTCTTTCTTTTTTCTGTAGTTATAGCTGTATCTCTTCCTCTTGGAAATAAAGCGCAGGCGAGTTGTGAGTGTCAATGGACGGGAACTTATTGCGCGGTGCTTTCTTGCCCTGATCTATCCATTTTCACGTGTGCCCCTGCGGTCGCGGCGCATGCGGCAACTAATGCGTCAACTATCGCTGCGGTTGAGGCGGCTATTCAGTTACATGCTATATTTCTTAGACAACGTTTTATGACGGATGGGATTATTGCTGGGCTTACAAGTATGGCAGAGCAAATCTCTATTGGACATTCGAAGCAGGCTGAGTTGATGTCCACGATGATTACTTCGCGCTCAACAGATGATACGAAACGTGCAATCCAAAAAAAGAAATATGAAACAGCGATTGCGGGACTTCCAAGTGAAGAACATTGTCAGTTTGCAACGATGTCTAGTGGTCTTATTGCTGCTGAGTATAGTGCAAAAGCAAAAGGACTAGAGGTTGAAAGCTTTTTCCGTCAAACAGGGCTTGGAAATACTGGCTCTGTTTGGACAGAAGAGAGAGAGAATACGACGGCGCGTACTGATATTATGTGTAAATATGCTGATCCAAATATAGAAAATGGGGCTTTGGCGGATGTGTGTGCGGGGGTAACACCCAGCGATGAAGACACCTCTCGTTTTCTTTTGGCATCAAATATGCATGAATATACCTTAGATGATACATATCGAGAAACCATCAATTCTGCGATGCTTACGATGTTCTTTGAGAATCAGCCTGACCAAATTGATGCATCATTGTTTGCGAATGATACGGTAAAAATGGCGTATATAGATCACAGAAGTGTACTTTCTCGCCAAATGTTAGCGGCAAGTTGTTTCCAAAAAACATTTGAAGATAAGTTGGGTGGAAGCAGCGTTTCTGTTCCATACCAAAGTGAATTGCTAACGCGTGCAGGTTTAAGTGCAGCAGATATTCAAGAACGTTTGGGGCCAAATCCAAGTTCGTATGCACAAAAGAAGCTTTTGATAGATATGGTCATGGATCCAACATTTGGAATTAGTACAACGGATACTAAAGAAAATGTTTTGCGCCTTTCAAGTGGTATTCAATCTTATAAAATGACAACTTTATTTGATACACTTGAGATACTGCACTGTAATGAGTTGATATTGTCTCAGTTACTAAATGATAAAATCAAACCAATTTCTAGTGATCTTCAAGAGCGGTTTGATATTATTGAGGCACGTATAGAACAAGAGAACTCTACTCAGTTTGCGAAGAATACTGCTAAAATTATTTTAGATAATGGAGGGAGTTAAATGATAAATATACGTACTTATAATATTGTTCTCTCTTTTGTGGTTTTTGGCATGATTGGTGGTTTTATGAATGCTCAGCCAGCAAATGCATCGTCGTGTTCTACATATGTAACATGTAATGATATTAGTGATTTCCATGATGATACCAGAGATGCTATTAACGACTTTGTTGATGATATTATTGATAACTATGAAAAATGGATTGAGAACACTTTCTGGGAAGATGGAATTGCACTTGCGTTACCTGATATGATGGAACAATTAACCATGGCGCAAATGAAGAAGACAGAGATTCATGCGACGGCTGTTCACTCCCAAGATGAAAACGATGCCATGCGTACTATTCAACGTGGAAGAGTTGATAATGCCAATTCGGTACAGCCAAGTGAAGAGCATTGTAAGTTTGCGACATTGGCCGGTGGGGTGGTTGCTGCATTGGATAGCGGGAAGAGTGTTCTTATACAAAGTATGAGTCTTATGCGGCAAGTGGCAACGGGAAGTTCACCTGCAATGGTTGATCGCAGTTTGTTTACGCAAGTACAGAAGGAAGAAGCCTTATGTAAGTACGCTAGTCGTGATGCCGCTGGTGGTGCTATAGATGCTCTTTGTACGGGACCAGTTCCAACAGATAGAGACCAAGAACGAGCATTGGTAGGAAATTTTAGTACGAAGTTGACTTTAGATACTGATGATCAAATTGCATTAAATGCGCATACGCAATCTATGTTTCTTTCAAATCGTCCAACGCTTTTGAATCCAGAGCTTTTAAATAATGATAATACTAAAATGGCTTATATGGAGCATAGAAGTGTGCTTAGTCGTGAAATGTTAGCCTCTAATTGTTTCTTGAAAAG
>JAESUK010000171.1 GCA_016763095.1 Alphaproteobacteria bacterium | reverse complement strand
GGGTGTTTGTATTTTCTGACCGTTTTTCTTTGTAAGTGGCAACATCGCTTTATATTGGCGCAACCGTTTCACGTTATTTGGTTGTTTTTCATATTTTATTGGGGAGCGTTTGTATCCATAAACTGGTTTATTCAAAGTCTTTATGCGCGCTTTATTTTTGAGTTTTCACCAGCCGTGAGTATGTTCTTATATGGGGTGTTTTTGTTTCCGCTTGTTTGGAGTGGCTTTCAGATGATTAAAGGTTTCTTCTCTGATATAGAGGATGGGCTGTCGCGATGAGTGATATTTTCATAGGCAAAAAAACGAAGAAAAGACGGCTTTGGAAGCGCAAAGGTATGGCGCGTTCTCGTAAACCATCCGGTAATCAAGAGAACTTTAGATTACAGATGTTTACGCGCCGTGCATTTATTGTTGGTATTGGGCAGGGCGCTCTCTTTTCAATCTTGGGTGCAAGGTTGGCTTGGCTTCAGGTTGCACAATCAGAAAAATATACAGATCTTTCAGAAAATAACCGTGTAAATGTGTTGATGTTAACGCCAGAACGGGGACAAATTGTTGACCGTTATGGTGTTCCTCTGGCAATTAATATTCGTGATTATCGTGCGGTGATTGTTCCAGAAAAAGTAGAAGATATCAGAACAGCGCTGACGGCACTAAAGGCACTTATAAAAGTGAGTGATAGGGAAATTAAAAAGGTTATTGCTGCCGCGAAGAAGAGTGCGCGATTTGTACCGATTGAAGTACGCCGTAATTTATCTTGGGAAGAAGTTTCAAAAATTGAAGTGAATAGACCGCATTTGTCAGGGGTGAGTGTTGCTGTTGCGAATGTACGGTATTATCCATTCTTAGATGCAACGGCACATATGGTTGGATATGTGGGGACACCGAGTGAAAAAGACTTAACAGGAAATCCTGTGGAGTTACTCCCCGGTTTTAAAATCGGAAAAACGGGGCTGGAAAAATCGTATGATAAGACCTTGCAAGGGGAACCAGGGCAGAGAGAAGTTGAGGTTAATGCTGTCGGTCGAGAGGTTAGGGATTTAAAAGTTAGCCCACCGAAGGTTGGGTCACATCTTACACTTTCTATCGATGCTGAATTGCAGGCATATGTTCAAGAAGTCTTGTCTAAGCACAGAAGTGCAACGGCCGTGATTATGGATGTTCATACGGGTGCTGTTTATGCGATGGCATCGCACCCTTCTTTTGACCCAAACGCTTTTGTTGATGGAATAGGTCAACAGGCGTGGGATGAGTTGTTGGGTGATATTGGAAAACCGTTGAATAGTAAGGCACTGGACGGTCAGTACCCACCTGGTTCAACATTTAAAATGGTGACGGCGCTCGCTGGGTTGGAATCTGGGGCTATTCATTCAGGCACACAGGTTAAGTGCCCCGGTCACTTTAAGCTAGGGAGAGATAAGTTTCATTGCTGGAAGCGTTGGGGGCATGGCAACATGAACCTTACGAACGCGTTGGCAGAATCGTGTGATACGTTCTTTTATAAAACGTCGCTTGAAGTTGGGATTGATAAGATTGCAGAGATGGCACGCCGTCTTGGGTTAGGTGATCAGCTTGGCTTTGATATTTCCGGAGAAAAGCCTGGGCTTATCCCTGATAAGGCGTGGAAGAGAAAACGGTATGGCGAAAAGTGGCACGCGGGTGAAACTGTGGTTGCTGCTATTGGACAGGGCGCAACGTTAACCACACCATTACAGCTGGTTACGATGATTGCGCGCTTGGTGAACGGTGGTCGGGCTGTGAAGCCGTGGATCAATGGCTATATAGATAATGTTCCGCAGTTTAATGATAAGTGGGCGTCCGTAGGTTTAGATCCATACCACCTTAAACTTATAAAAGGGGGGATGGACCGCGTTGTTCTTGGTAATAATGGTACCGCGCGGGGATCTCGCATTCGTACCAAAGGTATGGAGATGAGTGGTAAGACAGGAACGGCACAGGTGCGACGTATTACGAAAGCACAACGTAAAGAGGGGCTGAAGCAAGCTGATGTTGATTGGCAAGACCGCCATCATGCTTTGTTTGTTGGATATGCCCCTGCACGTAAGCCTAGATATGCATGTTCGGTGGTTGTTGAACATGGCGGAAGCGGATCGGGTGCTGCTGCACCTGTTGCACGAGATATTTTATTAGAAGTTCAAAAGCGTGATCCTGCTTCAAAATTGTTTAAACCAAATGGTGGATTGGCGGGGGATGTATAATGTTGGAAAAAAGAAGTATTCTTCATGACGAACATAGTTTGAGCTTTAAACTACTGCATATGAATTGGTTTCTTATTCTGTTGTTAACGGCGATCGCCTCAATTGGTTTCTTGTCCTTGTATTCAGCGGCAAACGGATCCTTGTCTCCTTGGGCTTCTCGTCAAATGATGAGGTTCTTTGTGCTCCTTGGTGGGGCGATGGTGATCGCTGTTATTGATATCCGCTGGTGGTATCGCTTGGCATTTCCTTGCTACATCATTGGGTTTCTTATGTTATTTGCCGTTGAGGTTATGGGGCATGTTGGTATGGGGGCGCAACGGTGGATTAACCTTGGCATTATACAGATACAACCCTCTGAGCTGATGAAGATTGCGGTTATTATGGTGTTGGCAAAGTACTTCCATGTGGCAACCTCTCAGGAAATGCATCGACTGTCGTTTCTTATTCCGCCTGCTATTCTTGTTCTTTTACCTGTTGGTCTGGTGATGACGCAACCTGATCTAGGGACATCATTGATGATTGTGATGTGTGCCATTGTGATGTTCTTTATTGCTGGCGCGTCGATATGGTTGTTCATCATAGGTGGTGCGGGCGTGCTTGCGAGTATCCCTGTGGCGTGGATGTTCTTGCATGATTACCAAAAAGGGCGTGTGCTTACATTTCTTAACCCTGATCGTGATCCGTTTGGTGCGGGGTATCATATCACGCAGTCTAAAATTGCAATTGGCTCGGGGGGGACAAGTGGAAAAGGATTCTTAAACGGATCGCAAAGTCATTTGAATTTTCTGCCTGAAAAACAAACTGACTTTATCTTTACGTTGTGGGTTGAAGAGTGGGGGCTTTGGGGAGGTCTGTTCTTACTCGCCATTAATGCGCTGGTTATTCTTTATGGGACTTGGATTGCGTTTCGTTGTCGCCATGGGTTTGGGCGCTTGCTTGCTTTTGGGTTGATTACGAACTATTCGCTTTATGTGTTTATTAATATTGCCATGGTGATGGGCTTAATACCTGTTGTGGGTGTGCCGTTGCCACTTGTGTCCTATGGAGGAACAGCAATGATGGCGGCGTTGGTTGGGTTTGGTTTGATGATGTCATGTTCCATTCATAAGGATTCGAAGCTTCCAAGAATGTGATTTTTTATGAGGGGAACAATTTTGAAATAATAGCTTTGGGGTTTTCCTCGAAAGTTAGTTGGGCTTGTCTTTCTTGGTTTGAATACCCTATATCAGCCATATGGCTGAAATGTTCTTTCAGGTGTTTATAATAATTACTGGTGTTTAAAAATATAATTGGTTTTTGAGTTCTTTCTGAGTATAGCGCAGATAAGTTTCTATTGTGCGCGAAAAATGATTCTGCAAGCGTTCCATCTCCACCAGGAGTAACAATGAAAGCATCTGCTTCTAAAAGGATTGTGTGCCGTAAGCACACTTAATTGAAGTGCTTTAGCCATATCTTTTCTAGTCATACCTTTACTTAGTTTTCCTTCCTCAAAAACAACCGTTGTGGGTGACTTACAGTTACTGAGAAACAAAATTAAT
>JAESUK010000170.1 GCA_016763095.1 Alphaproteobacteria bacterium | reverse complement strand
CGATTATGCGTTGCCTCAACATAATAGGTTCGGGAGTATTTCGGGAGCAGGTCAAGAGAAGTCTGACCATCTTTATGATGCAACTGCGATGGATGCGGTTGACCAGTTGGCGGCAAGTTTGCTTGGACAGCTAACGCCACCTTTGGCGCAATGGTTTGGTTTAAAGCCTGGGCAAGATGTTGCTGAGGAGGATAGAGAAGGGCTTGCAAAGGTACTCGAGAAGGCTGCAAAAACGATACAATCTCACTTTGATCGCTCTAATTTTTCAGTTGAGATGCATCAGTGTTTTTTAGACCTAGTTGTCGGTGGAACAGCCTCCCTTCTTTTTGAAGAGGCGCGCCCTGGTGATATGTCTGCGTTTAAGTTTTCAGCTATCCCCATTTCGGATGTGGTTTTGGAAGAGGGTGACGGCGGGCGTTTAGATGTTGCCTATCGGAAATTGTCCCTTACGCCTGCGCAACTTATTAAACGTTATCCTTTTGCAACAATAGATATAGATGAGTTTTCGAATGTTAAGGAGGAACTTGTTGTTCTTGAGGGCGTTGTTCCTGATGAAACAGCCTATCAATTCACAGCAATTCTTGAGCGTGATGAACGTATCTAGGTTGATGTGCGTTTACCTAGATCACCGTTTATTAGTTTCCGTTGGATGAAATCACCCGCGGAGGTCTATGGACGCTCACCTGTTATGAAGGCGCTTCCAGATATTAAAACGGCTAATAAGGTTGTTGAGTTGATCCTCAAGAATGCATCAATTGCAATTTCTGGGATTTGGCAGGCAGATGATGATGGCGTTTTAAATCCAGCAAATATTGAGCTTACGCCTGGGGCAATTATACCAAAAGCGGTAGGTTCTAAAGGGCTTACGCCGTTGGATATGCCTGCGAGGTTTGATGTGTCTCAATTGGTTTTGGAAGATTTGCGTGGGCGTATTCGTCATACAATGTTGATTGATCGCTTGCCACAAATTGGCTCGCGTCAGATGACGGCGACTGAAATATTAGAGCGTAGCTCTGAAATGTCTCTTGTTATGGGGGCAACATATGGACGGTTACAGTCGGAGCTTTTAACGCCCCTTATTCAGCGTGCTTTTGATATTTTACGCCGACGTGGTGAAGTGCCTGATATTTCTATTGATGGGCGTAATGTTGAAATAGATTATCGCTCACCACTGGCGCGGAGTCAGAGCCAGCGTTCAATCCAAAATACGTTGAGTTGGATCACTACGGTTCTTGGTATGGGAGCAGAGGCCGCGGCAACGGTGAATACAGTACAAGCTTCTAAATACTTAGGAGATGCGCTTGGTGTACCGAGCGATCTTATTCAAACCCCGCCAGAAGTGGATTTAAGCGAGCTTGTCGGTGCGCTGTCACCGCAAGCGATAGCGGGACAGGACATAGGAGGCGCAGATGTTTTCGATGCCTAGTATGTTTGGACATAATTGTAAAAGGGATGATGCCAATGCGTTTTCGTCGATCTCTATTCCTGCGGGGGAGGTTTCAATGCGGGATATAGAACAGGTGGTGCAGGTGGATCATACATCTATTGAGAATGCTTTTGTTCGTGTGTTCTCAACGGAGGATGGACAGCTTGTGCTGTCACATCTTCAATCTATTACGTTTCAACGTGCTTTGGGACCGGATGCTCCAGATGCACAGTTGAGGTATATGGAGGGTCAGCGCGCAATGATTGCAACCATTATGCGCTTAATACGATCAGGACGTGTAGAGGGGGTTTCTGCACGCTAAGGAATTACTATTAAAGGAGAATGAAATGATAAGTAATGAAGAAGAAATAATTGA
The DNA here is from genome assembly GCA_016763095.1 of Alphaproteobacteria bacterium. Lineage (GTDB taxonomy): Bacteria > Pseudomonadota > Alphaproteobacteria > Micavibrionales > Micavibrionaceae > UBA1850. The sequence goes on along the minus strand of JAESUK010000170.1, from coordinate 4,821 downwards.
AGAGGTAAATGTGGGAAAGCCAGAGAGCCTGCCCGAGAAGTTTTGGGATGAAAAGACACAACAAGTTCGCCTGGACTCTCTGGTTAAGTCTTATGCTGAGCTGGAAAAGAAATTGTCTGGTTCTATGGCACGTCCAAAAACGGAAGAGGACAAAATAAACCTTCTTGGTGCGTTGGGTCGTCCAGAAACCGCGGAAGAATATAGTGTTAATCTTGAACACGGTTTGTTTGATATTGATCCTGAACTTAACCAACGCCTTCATGGGCTTGGGTTTACACAAGATCAAGTTCAGGCGGTGTATGATGCGGCGGCTGAGAAGCTTGTGCCAATCGTCCTTGATTTATCAGCTGAATTTCAGGCTGACCGTGAAGTTGATCGTCTTGTCCAAGAATTTGGTGGTGCAGATAAATGGCAGGAAGTTTCCCGTCAATTGCTAGCTTTTGGGCAAAAGAACCTTCCAGAAGATGTTTTGGATAGTCTGTCTGCCTCGTATGATGGCGTTATGACTTTATTTCAAATGATGAAGGGGCAAGACCCCTCGTTTGGAACAAAAAATTCTGTGTCTGGTGTATTAGATGAAACAGCACTTAAGTCTATGATGAAAGACCCTAAATACTGGAAAGATAAAGACCCTGCTTTTATTGCCAAGGTGACAGAGGGGTTTGAAGGTATTTATAGTAATTAGCAAGTACGACTACTTGTAAGGAATTTTAAAAGTTACTCTCTCAAACTTATCGCTCCCTCTTTATTGAGGGGGCGTTTTTTAATTAAGCGAATGATCCAGCGAATTCACGTGTGTTGTAATCGTCAATTACTTTTTGGAATTTTGTGCGCACTTCACGTGTCAGTGGTTCGAATTGTAGAGCAACACCATCTTCTGTTTTTCTTACGATGTTCGCTGCATGTGGAATTTTAAGAATTTCATCATGCAATCTGAATTTCATAACAACAGAGAGTTGTTGACCAATTTGATTAACGCGGAAGTCACCAAATATTTTAAGACCACCCATACCCCAATCTTCTACAGGATAGTTTTGTCCATCAACTTCGCTTATGCATTGGTCGCATTTGCGGCGAGGCACAGAGCGTAGGTTGTCGTATTCATTGTGATCAGTATGTGTGTTCATCTTTTTAAAATTTTTAAAAGTAGAGATCATCTTATATCTTCCTGTGTAACGGTATGTGGTTGCACTTTAGCCTTGATAATCCCTCAATGGCCAAGATTTAATTTACGTAACATACTTTAATTATTTCTAATTTGCAAGCCTTATTTGGTCTCAAACTGGTGTTTTCCCCCAGAAAATAAAATAAAACTTGACAATATAGGAAAATAAACCTATATTGTCTGTATCAACGCCATAATTGCGACTTTACTAGGTGTTTGATTGGAATAACAGTGCTAATTACTGCTCCAGCCCCTTTGTGCTTGGTTAGGCCTTAATTCTGAGACAACCGATCTCAAGTTTTTTCTTAAATTTATATCATATATGAGGTGAAAAATGGCTACACCCATTTCTCAGGCTTTTGTGAAACAATTCGAAAGAGAAGTTCACGAAGCCTATCAACGTATGGGTTCTAAACTTAAAGGAACTGTGCGTTCAATCAATAGTGTCGAAGGCTCTACTGCTGTATTCCAAAAAGTGGGTAAGGGAACTGCTTCGACAAAATCTACACACGGTATGGTTCCCGTGATGAATCTTGAGCACTCTGCAATTGAATGTAATCTTCAGGATTACTATGCGGGGGATTGGGTTGATCGTCTTGATGAACTTAAGGTGAACCTAGATGAGCGTCAGGTTATTGCGAATGCGGGTGCTTATGCCCTTGGTCGTAAAACAGATGAGATGATCATTTCCGCGCTTGGTAGTGCAACGCAAAATGTGATTGCTGATTCCGCTACAGGTCTTACAAAAGACAAAACACTTGAGGCCTTTGAGCTTCTTGGTGAAGCAGATGTTCCAGATGATGGCCAACGCTTTGCGATTGTTGGCTGGAAACAGTGGAGTGATCTGTTGAAAATCAATGAATTTGCAAGTTCAGATTATATTGGTTCTGATGAACTTCCATGGCAAGGCTCTCAAGCTAAACGTTGGTTGGGTACGACATGGATTCCACATTCTGGGCTTCCCACGGATGGCGGCAGTGTGCGGTCTTGCTTTTGGTTCCATAAAACGGCGATTGGACATGCTTCTGGCTCAGATATTCAGACAGATATCACATGGCATGGAGATCGTGCGGCGCATTTCGTGAATAACATGATGAGCCAAGGTGCATCCTTAATCGACAGTAACGGCGTGATTGTCGTGAACTGTGATGAAGCAGCGTAATAGAAACATAGAAAAGGAGAAATATAATGGCTTTTCAACCAAACGACTTGAGTGTTTTGGCTTACGCAAATAATTTTACTCTATGGCACTATACAACGGCAGATGACCTTGTGAGTGGTATTGGGTATTATGACGCGGCAGTTGATATGCTGAGAGCAAATGACTTAATTATTACGAATGTCGATACGGACGGATCACCGACCACAGTGTTTTACATTGTGACGGGAAATGATGGAAGTACGGTTACCGTTACAGCCTATGCGTAGGGTGTGATGATCTTGTAGCTAGAATGCTTTTATGTGTGATGATTAGGTCCATGCTGTATTTTTAAATACCAGCCTACCTTCCTTTGTCCTTGAAGGGGCCTGACCTTATACAAAATGATCGCGTATTGATTGTGCTCGTCCCGCTGTGAAATATCGGCGGGGCGGGTTTTTATATTAACAGAAAGAATTATAATGGCTTTAAATGATGTGGCTTTATGTAGCCGAGCGCTTATTCGAATAGGTGCTCAACCGATTACCTCGTTTGATGATGGTACTGCTGAGTCTGAAATTGCGGGGGCACTTTTTTCCTCCACCCGTGATGCGCTGTTATCTGCGTATGCGTGGAGCTTTTCATCTGGGCAGGTGGTGCTTAATCAATTGGCTATTCCACCCGTGGCGGACTATCAGAATGCATATGAGTTACCGTCTGATTTTCTTCGTGCTATTTCGGCAGGTTCCGGCGGTAAAGGGCGAGGGCTTAACTTTCGTATTGCGCGCTCAGCTTTACACACCGATGCAAGTGATGTTGTGCTGTCCTATATTTTTCGCCCAGCGGAAGAAGAATTTCCGCCATATTTTGATGCGGCACTTATTTCACGGCTTACGGCAGAATTTACAATTCCTATCACAGAGAGCACCACGCGTGCAGAGGCGATGTTTAGGTTGGCTGAACAAGAATATGCCAAAGCGCGCCAGATTGATGCTCAACAAGATACGCCAGGGAAAATTGAGAGATTTACATTGATTGATGTTAGATAAGAACTATTATTTACATAACTTGATATTGGTTTTTTAATGTGCTATGTTCCTGTTCATTAAAATATATCGCATAAAGGGCTAAAATGAATTTTTCAAATGACAACAAAGTACAAGTGTCCGATCTTGTTCTTGTTGACTTTAGATCTAAGTTTTTGACAAAAGCTATAGAGGACTGGAAAGCAGACAGTACGGTTCCTGCGGGAGAGAGTTGTGCACGCCAAGTTTGGTATGGTACTCAAAAAGATTTTGAGAGCTTTCCGTCTGATCACCCAAATGTTAATTTTAAATACGGTGCAGATGCCTATGAATTGCTTCTGAGTTTGACCTCTGGTTTTGAAAGCAAGAAGATTTGTGAGACGCATATACGCTTTCAATTTTTTAATGGATGGCGTGCTTTTAGAGAGAAGCATCCTGATATAGCTCCTAAATATCAAAGTTTGATTAAACAAATTAAGACTGATACGAGCTTTATTAATGAAAATATTGTTTCAGGCATGAAAACGCATCGAAAAGAACATGCGGCGATAGATCTCTCTTATATGAAGAAGAATGAAGATGTTCTCATTATTGGGAATTTAAGCTCTTCAGGTGACATGTCTCCTTTAACGAAGGAAATGATTAAGGTTTGTGAAAGTAGACAGCAACCCTATCGTGACTTTCTTACGGTTACACACCCTTGCGCAGATGCTTTAGAAAAGATTAAAAGTGATGTTTCTTTGTTAAAGCAAAACAAAATTACACGGCTAGATGTTCGTTTTATTCCATTTGAAGATGCGCCACGTGTTTTGGAAATGACAGATAAAGTTTATGTGACGATGCCTATGGGAAATGATCCAGAAATGGATCAGCAGATTATAGATATGTGGCAGGGCAGATCGCGTAAAGACAACGTCCTTGTCTCGTTGTTGGGGAACCCAAAATCGCAAGGGCAAGCCATAGAACCTTGGTTGAGTTTATCCGCTAATGATTATGTATCGTCTGATGCTGTGAGTGCGGAAGTGTATAAACGTGGGGGTGATAATAAACTGGTACAGGCGCGTGCGATACGGGCTTTTAGTATTTTTGCTGAAATCCGTGCGCGAGGGGAGCATCCTCGACATAATATATGTGCAGTAAAGAGTCGAGAGCTTGGACTTTCGTGATGGCTTAATCACTAATAAAAATCATATGAACCGCCTTTTGAGGCGGTTTTTTTGTGCCTCATATTTAAAGGAAAAGAACATGGCAAAAATAAAAGATATAAAAACGAACTTTACAGCAGGTGAGGTTTCGCGCCAACTTTTGGGGCGAGGGGATTTACGTGCCTACGTTAACGGGGCATTAGAGCTTCGAAATATGTTTATATTTCCAACGGGTGGTGTGACTAGGCGCGCGGGGCTTCATTATGTTGATACTGTGGCGGACAATGGACGGTTAATTAGCTTTGAGTTTAATACCCAACAAACATATTTGATCGTTCTGACGGATGG
>JAESUK010000169.1 GCA_016763095.1 Alphaproteobacteria bacterium | reverse complement strand
CCTGCCAAGTTCCGAACTTGGTTATAAAGGAAGGCTCGTCCGCCCGCATGAATAAGAACTTCCATACCGCCAAAGGCATCATAGGCGCGCGCCACAACATCTAACCTGTCCAACGTACGTACCGGTGATTTCGCTTGGCATCCCGCCGCGCGAAAACTTGTAAAATCATGTTTTCCCAAAAGTGCAGGGGTCGCATCTTGCATTGCCTGTACGTTAAGAGGTTTCTTCACATGCCAAAAGCGCGTGCGGTCAAAGGTCGGCGGTGCAGCGCGGGTTAAAATACGATAAGTATAAAGCTTGTTCTTCGCTCCAAAGCGCGCATGAAAGTCAGGTTCGACCTTCTCTGCATGAACCACGGAAATTGGTTGGGGGCGTAAATGTGCGTTTATCGCCATCATAAGATCATGCCCACGAAGGGCACGTGTTCCATAATCAAGATCAAAATGTGCAACCTGTCCTTGGGCGTGCACGCCAGCATCTGTACGCCCAGCTCCTTGCACACGAATTTTCTGCTGACAAAACTTAAACAACGCGACTTCTAAACTGTTTTGAATAGAGGCAATACCATCTTCTTGTATCTGCCATCCTGAGTAATTCGTACCATCATACTCTATGGTAATTTTCCATCTCTGTACGCTCATTGAAGAATATCTCCAACGTGGATATAGCCACCATTAAGCGCCGAATAAAAATCCATCGCCTTTTTATTCTGAGGCTGTACGTGCGTGAGTTGGATCACCGAGTCCTCCCCGCAGGAAACATGCCCGAGCTTGTCCAAGACCGTACCAGCTGGCGCATCGCTTGTTTGACCTGATGCTGATACGTTTTTTATTTTCAATGACTTATCATTATGCGTACAATATGTCCCAGGCCACGGATTAAGTGCCCGTACTTGGCAGTTAAGATCTTGAGCTATATCTGTCCAGTCTATCTTGCCATTTTCTTTTTTAAGCATGGATGCATAATTAGACAGTGTATCATCTTGAACTTCAGCAGATAATGCCGCGCCTTTTTGGAGCTGTTCTAGCAATGGAAGAAGCATGTCTCCACCTATGTTAGAAATCTCATCGTGAAGCTCTTGCGCTGTGGTGCTGGGTGTAATCGCACATACTTGTTTCGAAATCATAGGACCAGTATCAAGTCCTGCTTCCATCTGCATGATGGTTACACCAGATTCTGTGTCGCCTTTCCAAATTGAATATTGGATAGGCGCCGCCCCGCGCCAACGTGGCAATAAGGATGCGTGGATATTTAAGCATCCATGTGTTGGGGCATCCAAAACTGATTGAGGAAGGATCAAGCCATACGCGGCAACGATTGCAATATCGGCTTTATGGTTTTTAAATATCTCGACTGCATCCAAATCTTTTTTAAAAGAAATTGGCGAAAAAACCTCTATGCCATGTGTATCGGCAAGAAAATGTACGGGCGATTTCTGTATTTTCTGTCCACGACCTTTTGGACGAGGGGGCTGGGTATAAACCGCCACAACCTCATGCGAACTATCAATGAGAGTTTGTAAAGCAGGAACTGAAAAGTCAGGTGTTCCCATGTAAATGATACGAAGATTATTGCTCATGCGCTTTTATAGCAGAAAAGAGGTGGAGATTACAGAATATCCATGTCCTTTTTAATTTTAGCGACTTTGCGCAAAATGATGTTTTTCCTGAGGCGGGACAAATGGTCTGTGAAGACGATACCGTCAAGGTGATCTATTTCATGTTGCACACAATGAGAAGCCAAGCCCTCAAATTTACCTTCTTGCATTGTATTCGTTTCATCCAAATATTTAACGCGTACAATGGCAGGGCGTTCAACCTCCGCAAAGTTTTCAGGAAGGGATAAACATCCCTCTTCCCAAACACTGCGTTCTTCAGATTCAAAGATAATCTCAGGATTTGCCATACAAATGGGTGTTTTGTTTTCGCCGCCAGAGACATCTGCTAAATCCATAACAAGCACGCGGTTTAGGATATTGATTTGGTTCGCCGCCAATCCAATTCCTGGAGCTTCATACATTGTTTCCAACATATTCTGCATTTGCGCCTGAACAATCTTATCGACCTGATCCACGGGGTGTGAGACAGTTTTTAAGGCAGATTCTGGGTTTACTAAAATCGTGTATAGCGTCATAGATCAATTCTCTTATGCTTTAGAAGCCCGCTCCTTGTTTCATGTCGAGCAATTGACCCGGTCTAATTTTTGGTTGTTTTCCGCCACCTTGTCCAGTGCTTCCGCCGAACTTGGAGCTTTCTTTAAAGATAGAGCCCAAAAGATCATCAAAGTCAGGCATTTCATCCGCCATCATTTTTTTGGTACAGGTACGGAATAGCTTACAGGCTTTTACCACCCATCCTGAGATTGAGTCTTTTTTATCTTCATTCTTAATTTTCAGAACTTTGATGTCCCATTTTCCGTCAGATTGTTTCTTACCAATCATGTACATAAGCTGTTCAAGGGAACGCTTTCCTTCTGGCGGTGTGTCATACATCATTTGAAGTTCAACTTCGAACTCATCCTCATCGGGACCCATACGCACTTCACCGCTACAGGTTTGTCCTGCATCGTGGTCCATGTATGAGCACGGGTGTGTTTGGTATCCATTAAGGATATATCCAACGCCCAACTGCTCCAACAGATCTTTAAGTTCTTCTTTCATGATTGCTTATTATACCATATAAACACAAAAATAAAGCTTTTAGCACTCTCCAACCTGTACAGGGACAGTAATATTGTCCTTATATTCAAGATTAACCGTCATATCCTTCTTACGCTGCGCTGGGTCTGTGATTGGTTTGTTGTCAGAATCTCTAACAACAACAAATCCACGCTCTAATGTTGCTTTAAACGACAATGTGTCGAGCATGCGTCCCATATGCCCTAAGTTTTTCTGAGGGGCATCACAAATTTTATCGCGCTGAAATACCAGACGCTCTGAGAGTGTCGAAAGCGTACGACCTTTTTCAGACACCAAATCCCTTGGGTGACGGATAGACGAGGATAGCGCGATAAGCTTTGTGTTGGCATTGGAAATAAATGTTCCAAATACCCGTGCCAAAGTATCAGAAAGATGGTCCATCTTTTGAGTTTGTGTATCCAAAAGTTGAGCGGGATGTCCAAGCTGTGCCACTCTTGTTTCGAGGCGTTGCTTTGCCTCGACAACAAGTCTTCGTACAGATTTATGCAGACGTACACCATCATCTTCAACTTGCGCCAAAAGAGAAAGACGCTCGGGGACTGCAATCTCAGCCGCGCCTGTTGGGGTCGGCGCACGTTTGTCGGCAACATAATCAATAAGTGTTGTATCCGTCTCATGTCCCACGGCGGATATCACGGGGATTGTACTCTCAGCCACGGCACGCACAACAATCTCTTCGTTAAACGCCATAAGGTCTTCAAGCGATCCCCCACCACGAGCAACAATCATGAGATCTGGTTTATTCTCCATCATGTTAAACCCACGAATGGCGGCGGCTATTTTATTTTCAGCGCCAACACCTTGAACGGCGACAGGCCATAACATGATATGACATGGGAAACGATCACGAATACGATGCAAAATATCTTGGAACACAGCCCCTGTTTCAGGGGTCACAACACCAATTGTTTTTGGTAGATATGGAAGTGGCTTTTTACGCTCTGGCGCAAATAATCCCTCAGCCGCGAGCTTTCTTTTGCGCTCTTCCAACATTTTGAGCAACGCGCCTTCACCAGCAAGCTCCATGCTTTCAATCATAAGTTGGTAGTTAGAGCGCGCAGGGTAGGTCGTAAGACGACCTGTACAGATCACATCCAACCCTTCTTCTGGGCGAATAGAAAGTTTTGCAACTTGTCCGCGCCAACACACAGCATTGATCACGGCGTTTTCATCTTTTAGATCGGAATACATGTGTCCAGAAGTATGAATTTTTACACGAGAAAGTTCTCCGCGCACGCGCACGCGTCCAAAAGAATCCTCTATGGTACGTTTAAGGGATAACGCCAAATCAGAAACGCTCATTTCAGGCGCGTTGCTTCTCTGGGCGTTCTGTTTTTGAACTTGGGGTGCGGCGTTTCGTTTATCCGCGCTTGAAAATAAATCATCTGGCATGCCAATTATACTATAGAAACAAATCTAAAATCGCAAAAACATTTCGAGTTATTTTGTGGTTTTTATGGAGAATTAATTCATTGGTGGTTTAAGTGCAGGTTTCACATCCACCAATTGTCCGCGTTGGACGGCCGTTTGAATTTTTTCATTTAAGTCAGTCACGGCGGCAACACCATCGACACCATAGCCAGCAATTTCAAAACTTTCGTTTAGGCTAGAGTTTGGCTGAACTTCAATACCAGGGAAGGAAGCTTTGAGTCCTGCACCATTGGGATCGTCTACAACCACAATGTCATCCATCTTAAGGTCTTTTGCATTTTCTAGAAATTCCATTGTCATTATATATCTCCTGTTCCACAAGATTATGCCTCACAAACATTAATAACAGGTAAAAATAATCCTCACGAATCAACATAGTTATCATCTTGAAGATATGGTAAAATATCCCCATGGATAAAAACCTATCAATATTTAAATATCAAAATGAAAAAGACTGTGTTGAGCACATCCTTCACAAGCTTGAATGGGATGATGCGCGGGCGCAAAATATTACGGACAGAACCCATGATCTGATTACACAGGCGCGCGCTCAACATACACGCTCAGGTGAGATAGAAGCCTTCTTACGCGAATATGGATTGGATACGCAAGAGGGGCTTGCGCTTATGACCCTTGCTGAAGCGTTGCTTCGTATTCCTGATGCTGCCACCGCCAATGATTTAATCAGAGACAAAATCAATAAAGCCGATTGGCCCAGTAGCACAAGTGATGATTGGATGCTTAAAGCGACATCATTGGGGCTTAAGATCACTAAAAAGACGCTTAACTCCCTGCTTAGTAAATTGGGTGAGCCAGTTATTCGCCAAGCCGTGCGCCATGCCATGAAAATGATGGGACGACAATTTGTACTTGGGCGTTCAATCCAAGAAGCCCTAAAAAATGGTGAAGATTTTAGACACCAAGGATACCGCGTATCTTACGACATGCTTGGGGAAGGCGCGCGTACACAAAAAGACGCTGACCGTTATTTCAATGCTTATAAAGAAGCGTTGGAAAGCCTATCAAAAGAAACACAAGATGTGGGCACAGGTTTATCGGTTAAGCTCTCTGCACTTTATCCGCGCTATGAGTTTGCCCAGAGAGATAAATGCGTACCCGTTCTAACACAGAAACTAACAGAACTTTGCATGATTGCAGCAAAAGCTGATTTACGCGTCACCGTTGATGCTGAGGAAGCGGATCGCTTAGAGTTGTCACTTGAGATCATCGAAAATGTGATGAAAGATAAGAACGTACAGGCGTGGTCGCAAAAATCACATGGCTTTGGCTTGGCGGTACAGGCGTACCAAAAAAGATCACTGCCCTTGATTAAAACACTTATCCAAACGAGCGAAGACACAAAATGTCCCTTACATATCCGTTTGGTCAAAGGCGCATATTGGGATACAGAAATTAAGTACGCCCAAGTAGAGGGGCGCGAGAATTACCCCGTCTTCACCCGTAAAGTAAATACGGACTTATCTTATCTTGTCTGTGCACAGATGTTGTTGAATAACCGCGATAAAATCTATCCAATGTTTGGCACGCACAATGCGCAGACGATCGCGAGTATTTTAGAATGTGCGGGTGAGCAATACGATGATTTTGAGTTTCAAAGACTACACGGCATGGGTGAAAATTTGTACGCATGTGCCATGAAGCACGAAAATATAAAAGTAAGCCTGTACGCACCTGTAGGTCGCCATGATCATCTTTTGGCGTACCTTGTAAGACGGCTTCTTGAAAATGGTGCGAACAGTTCGTTCGTGCATAAAATTTATGATGAAGACATTCCGGTTAAGGATTTGGCGCAAGATTTTGTCGAAGACGCGCGCAACCATGCAACAAAAATGCATACACATATTGCCCTCCCTCAAGATATTTATGCTCCACGCAACAATTCAAAAGGCATAGATTTAAGTGATGAGAGAACAGTTGATGCTCTGATCAAAGGAATAAAGAAACCATCCTTAAAACCGATCATTGATACACCCAATACAGAAATAAACAATGCGTTTTCAAGCACGTGCAACGCGTTCTATGGGTGGAAAAATACACCCGCAAAAACTCGCGCTGAAAGCCTCTTAAAATTTGCAGATCTATTAGAAGAAAACACTGAAAAGTTTATATCTTTATGTATATACGAGGCAGGGAAGACAATTCCCGATGCCATCGCCGAAATCCGTGAAGCCATAGATTTTTGCAGATATTACGCACATCTCGGTATAAAAGATTTTGATGAGGCGGGCATAACATGTCCATCGCCGACAGGTGAGAGCAACACGCTTATCCTAGAGGGACGTGGCACATTTATCTGCATCTCACCATGGAATTTTCCTTTGGCAATTTTCACGGGACAGATCACAGCCGCGTTGATGGCAGGAAATACGGTCATCGCAAAACCAGCGGAACAAACTCCACATATTGCAATTGAAGCCATAAAGTTAATGCACAAGGCAGGTATTTCTGAAGACGTGCTTCGCATTGTCATTGGTGCGGGTGAGGTTGGGGCTACGCTTGTCGGGCAAAAAGATGTCGCAGGCGTGGTCTTTACAGGCTCGACAGAGGTTGCACGCCTAATTAATCGTACATTGGCGGCTAAAGATGGTGCAATCGTACCACTGATCGCCGAAACAGGCGGACAGAACGCAATGATTGTTGATTCTTCCGCCTTGCCAGAGCAAGTCGTGGATGATGTAATTTTAAGTGCCTTTGGTTCAACAGGTCAGAGATGTTCAGCCTTACGTGTGCTCTGCCTTCAAGAAGAAATCGCAGACAAAATAATTGAAATGTTGAAAGGTGCAATGGATGAACTTGTAATTGGTGATCCGAGCGCGCTTAAAACTGATATTGGTCCCGTTATTGATCAAGAGGCAAAAGATCACCTTTTAAGATGCATTAGTAAAATTGAAGGCACAGAGGTTAAAACGCTTAAAGCAAGTAAAGACCTACGTGGCTGTTTCGTGCCTCCTACCTGTTATGAAATCAAATCGTTAGATGTTTTAAAAGAAGAGGTTTTTGGACCTGTGCTTCATATTTATCGCTATCAATCAGGTCAACGGGATCAACTGATCGAAGATATAAATGCGCTGGGCTTTGGCTTAACCTTTGGATTACATAGTCGTATTGAAGGCACATTGAAAAAAAACGCAAAGAACATTCAAGCGGGCAATATCTATATCAATCGCTCAACCATTGGCGCGGTCGTAGGTGTGCAACCGTTTGGTGGACGTGGTTTATCAGGCACGGGTCCAAAAGCGGGCGGTCCATTTTATATGCACCGCTTCGCCACGGAAAAAACCATCACCATCAACACCACCGCCTCAGGTGGTAATACACAACTCATTTCCCTTGAGGAATAGGCGTATCTGATTTATAAGAACATCCATGAATATTCTACTTATAGGCGCAGGCGGCCGTGAACATGCCCTCACTTGGAAGCTCTCACAATCATCATTGTGTGAGGAATTATTTGTAACCCCTGGAAGCGATGCTATTGGACAAGAGCCAAAGACATCATGCGTTGAATTGAACGTCAAAAATCACACAGAGATTGTTGAGTTTTGCTTAGACAAAGACATTGGTCTTGTTGTTGTAGGACCAGAGATTCCATTGGTTGATGGTTTGGCAGATTCACTTGAGGCCGCAGAAATCCCAGTGTTTGGTCCTTCGAAAGAGGCTGCACAGCTTGAGGGCTCAAAGGGCTTTATGAAAGACCTTTGCAAAAAATATGATATTCCAACGGCGGCTTATGAACGTTTCACAGAAATAAACCCAGCCCTTGCCTATATTGAAGCGCAAGGCGCGCCTATTGTGGTGAAAGCCGATGGCTTGGCCGCAGGAAAAGGCGTAATTGTTGCCGAAACAGTTGAGCAAGCCAAACAAGCCGTCACCGATATGTTGTCTGGAAATGCCTTTGATGGTGCGGGTTCTTCCGTTGTGATTGAAGAGTTCCTTGATGGTGAAGAAGTGAGTTTCTTTGCGATCTCTGATGGAGAGCGAATTTTGCCTCTTACGTCTGCACAAGATTACAAACGTGCCTTTGATGGTGATAAAGGACCAAATACAGGAGGTATGGGTGCGTATAGTCCTGCGCGTGCTGCCATTTGGAGTCCAGAGCTTGAGCGTATCGCGATGGAGCGTGTGATTAAGCCAACGGCAGATGCGATGAGCGCTGAAGGCATGCCATTTAAAGGAATTTACTATGCAGGTCTTATGATCGTGCACGGAAAACCCCACTTGATTGAGTATAATGTGCGCTTTGGTGATCCTGAGTGCCAAGCCATCATGATGCGCCTAGAATCCGATTTAGGTGAATTATTGTACGATGCAGCAATACAAAACCTGACAGGATGGAAAAAGAAGCTGTCATGGAGTGATGACCACGCAATGTGTGTGGTTATGGCGGCAAATGGATATCCTGAATCCTATGAAAAGGGCACAGCCATAAATGGTTTGGACAAGATAAAAGAAGAGGCGTCTTCCAAAGTTTTTCATGCGGGTACTAAAAACGAAAACGGACAATGGGTTAGCAATGGTGGGCGTGTTTTGTCTGTGACGGCTATGGGAGAAACTTTAGAGGTTTCAAAAACGAAAACTTATGATATCATTTCCTGTATCCAATGGCCTGACGGATTCTATAGAAAAGATATCGGATGGCGGACCTTATCCAATGTAGCTAACGATTAGAACAATATTTCTACATCAAAATGAGCTGCCTCAAACATTAACAAACGGTTAAAATGTGACAAACTGTTTATTCCATGAGAGACTAATATAATAACAAAAAAAGATTGCTCATAAATATGGTTTATAACTTTGACAAAATAACAAGTTTCAATCGTCTCCCTGGCCGTGAAGGTCGCGGGTATGAAGTGGGCGTTTATGCCCAACCGATTGTTGACTTGAATGATCCTGATAAACGCCATTATGAAGTACTATCTCGTTTTGAAACAAGTTTTGAAGATCCTGATTCTACGGAGCGTATTTTCAACGAGCTTGAGCAAACAAACGGTATTATCGATCACGATATTGATATGTTGAGGCGTGCGCATTTGGTTTTGTCTTATATGGCTACTAAACTGCCGATAGATAAAGTCCCCTATCTTTCTGTGAACCTGTCTCCTAAGACACTTAGCAGTGAAACATTCACTGTGGCATTAAAGGCAATTTTGAGGGATCAGCCAGAAGTTGGTTCACATTTGATTGCAGAAATCACAGAACGATTTGATTTTGATGACCCTGCGCGCGCAGCACATAATATTCAAGATCTTCATAATGCGCATATTGAAATTTCTCAAGATGATGTCCCTGAAGGAGAATGTGCGGGATTAAAATATAAAGAAATCCGTAAATTCGTATCTTCCATTAAAATGATTGAAGGCGGAGAAATACAATTATCTATTGTTGCTGGGGCTGCATTTAATCCCAAAGACTATAAACGTGTTTTGGAAAAAATTGAAACGGCGGATATGGCAGAGCGCGCTGTCAAAGATGGATTCCACAGAGGGCAAGGTTGGCATTTTGGTCGTCCTATGGAGATTGATAAAATCGTAAATAAAGTTCTTGAAGAAAATAGTGTTGCTCGCTTAATTTAGTTTTTCTTTTCTCGTTTTTTCTTAAAAAAAGCTTTTAATATTTGACCGCATTCAGCGTCTAATATGCCTGTAGTGATTTTAGGCTTGTGGTGAAGTTGGCTGTGATTATAGAGGTTTAGATTGTCATTCAATCCGCCACTTTTAGGATCACGCGCACCAAAAATTACGCGGTTTATGCGTGAAAATGACAAAGAAGATGCACACATTGGGCACGGTTCTAACGTCACATAAAGATCGTAATCAGGGATACGTTGAACCTCCAATTCTTTGCATAGCTGGCGAACACATAAGATTTCGGCATGTGCTGTCGGATCGGAAAATTCAATGGTACGGTTTCCCGACTTAGCAACCACTTCACCGCTGTTCTTATGGACAAGAACAGCCCCAATCGGCACTTCATCGCGATCAAATGCTAATTTTGCCTCTTCCAATGCAACGCGCATATATGTAATGTCTTTTTCAAGCATGAGAACAGGCATAAACCAAATGAATAAAAATGAAAACAATAATCCCAAAAACCAAGACTCTAAAACTTTAGGGGGCGATGGAGAACGTATCGCCAAAGTGATTGCGCGTGCAGGCGTATGTTCCCGCAGAGATGCAGAGAAGCTGATCGCGCAAGGACGCGTTACCCTCAATGGCGAGGTGCTTGATACACCTGCGTGTAAGGTCACAAGCAGAGACAACATTGTTGTTGATGGCACACCTTTGAAAAAACCAGAAGCCACGCGACTTTTCTTGTATCACAAACCCGTTGGGTTTTTGACAACCACCCGAGATGATCGTGGACGTGCGACAATTTATGATGATCTTCCTGATGATCTCCCAAGATTATTAAGTGTGGGTCGGTTGGATTTGAACACAGAAGGACTTCTTCTTCTCACAAATGACGGCGAGTTTTCGCGTTATTTAGAGCTTCCAGAGACGGGATGGAATCGTACATACCGTGTGCGTGTGTATGGGCGCGTCAGAGAAGATGATTTGGAAGAACTTAGAAAAGGGATCACGTACGAGGGCGTACATTACGGATCAATTGATGCGGAACTTGAAAAACAAACAGAGAGTAATGCTTGGATTAGAATGACTCTAAATGAAGGAAAAAACAGAGAAATTAGGAACGTTATGCGCGCGCTTGGCTTGCAAGTGAACCGCTTGATAAGGATTTCTTATGGACCATTTTCTCTCCAAGGCTTGGATAAAAGCAATGTTGTTGAAGTACATCTCAAAGAGTTTAAACATCACATGAAAGATTTCTTTGGCTCATGAGAATATCTGGCGGAAAATTTCGTGGACGTAAACTAAACACACCGACAAGTGACCATATCAGACCAACTTCTGACAAAGTCAGACAAGCGCTTTTTAATATGCTTGAATCGCGTGGAATGGTTGATAAATCCGTTGTTTTAGATGCCTTCTGTGGTACAGGGGCGCTTGGAATAGAAGCCCTCTCGCGTGGTGCAAAATTTTGCACTTTCATGGATAAAGACAGACGATCCATTGGTACCTGTACGCAAAATGTTGAGCAATTGGGTGCTCAAGAGCAAAGCAAAATTATAGCTCAAGACACAACCCGTCTTTATAAAAAACCAAACACCCTTCCGCGTGCTGACTTAGTCTTCCTTGATCCACCATATGATCAAGGGTTTATTTCGCTTGCAATGACGGGATTAGAAGACGGTGATTGGGTTTGTGATAATGTAGTATATATCATTGAAAGTGAAAAGAATTTTGACCTTAATAGAGAAGATATGTCTGTACTTCAAGAGAAAATCTATAAAGACACAAAAGTAATGATTATCCAGAAAATTACAGGTGAGAACACATGAGTTTTGAAAGCAGAATGCGCGCGGTTCACTATAAAATTGAGCAGGCATGTAGAAAATGGGCAAGAGACCCGAAAGACATCGAAATTATTGCAGTCAGCAAAAAACAGCCCCTTGAGAGAGTTGTTGAGGGTTTGGAAAATGGTCATCGTGTATTTGGTGAAAACATTGTGCAAGCGGCGAAAGAAACGTGGGAAACGAGTGGTCTGAGAAACAAGTACCCCGATGTAAAATTACACCTTGTTGGAGCGCTTCAAACCAACAAAGTGAAGGATGCAGTTGCCCTCTTTGACTCTATTCAAACTGTTGATCGTCCAAGCCTTATTGATGCTCTTGTGAAGGAAACAAAAAAACAAAATAAAACCCCAGAATTTTTTATCCAAGTGAACACAGGAGAAGAACCACAAAAAGCAGGGGTAAGCCCATCTGAATTACCACGTCTGCTTGATTACGCAAAAGAAAAGAAAATACATATCAGAGGGT
The DNA here is from genome assembly GCA_016763095.1 of Alphaproteobacteria bacterium. Lineage (GTDB taxonomy): Bacteria > Pseudomonadota > Alphaproteobacteria > Micavibrionales > Micavibrionaceae > UBA1850. The sequence goes on along the minus strand of JAESUK010000169.1, from coordinate 381 downwards.
TGATGTGTATTCCTCCTTTTGATGAACCAAGTGCGCTTCATTTTGTTTTTTTGAAAAAAATAGCACAAAAACATGATCTGAACTTCTTAAGTATGGGGATGAGTAGTGATTACGAGAAAGCAATTACTTCGGGTGCGACACACGTTCGAATTGGCTCTGAATTATTCGGTGAACGCGCTTAATTTCCAAAATATATAAAAACTTCTAAAATTTAGCCAAAATTAACGTTTTGTTGGTATTCTAAGAGTAGGGTATTTCCAAGATATTGGACTAGGGTAATAAAATTATGGCACTATATACATTAACATTTGACGTTTTAGGCGTCTTCGGCGGAGCGGTTCCCAAGCTCTCTGTCATCTATGGTGGCACAAAAATAGGTAT
>JAESUK010000168.1 GCA_016763095.1 Alphaproteobacteria bacterium | reverse complement strand
TCAATAAAAAAACTCTTAGAACTCAGAAAATTAGAACGGCTTGGGCAGAGCTACTCGCTATAAATTGATAGGGTGATACAGTGGATAATGACGACCGGAGAAGTTAAGCGTGTGAAAAAGACCTGTTGGAAGAGATAAAAACAGCTAGCCTAACAAATCTAGTTTCTGTTTGCGACAGACCCTCTTTTAATAACATTTCTTGGCAATATAGATGAGATCTTCAATTACAGCATAACCTGTCTCAATACGCCCCGCCCCCGCTCCAATCAGTGTTATATCACCCATTAGTTCTGTTGAATAGGTAATGGCATTCATAGCACCACTTACATTAGCCAACGGGTGAGAAGCTTTTATTTTTACCGGCTTAACCCAAGCGTTAAAGCTACCATCAGGTTCTCTATTTACATGCCCAAGAACTTTCCAACACTCATTCTTGACCTTGGCAACGTTAATATCGTCGATACTTAATGTGTTCATACCAGTTAAAGCAATATCTTGAAGTGTTAAATCTGCTCCCATTAACACGTTTGCTAAAATAACGACCTTGGCTGCCGCATCAAAACCATCAACATCCCCGGTGGGATCTGCTTCCGCGTAACCTTTTTCCTGAGCTTCGAGCAAAGAGGCATCATAATCTAAGCCCGCTTCCATACGCATCAACATATAGTTAGTCGTACCGTTTAAAATCCCTTCAATGGATTGTATATTTGCCGCCATCAATGATTCTTTCGCCAGAGACAATGAAGGCGTACCACTCATAACAGTGCCTTCAATACCTGCCATCAATCCGTGGTGTTCCGATAATGATTTCAGGGTTTTGTAATGTAAAGCCACAGGTCCCTTATTAGTCGTAACAAAATGTTTTCCCGAACGAAAAGAAGCCTTCATATGAGACAAGGCTGGTTCCCCAGTCTTAAGATCAGTATAGGCAAGCTCAATGACTATATCTGCATTGGATTGGTTAATGGTGGTTAAGGCATCCCAACCTTTAGTAGGCGCATCAATACTTTCTAAAGACCGTCCTGCTTTTACTGCCTGTAAAAGCTCAGAGATGTTTAACCCCTGAGGATCATAAAGACTACCTTTTAGAGAATCACAAACAGCAACTAAAGAAAAGTCACAATTAAAATTATCTTTATAGAAGTTATTTTTATCTTCAAGTATTTGTGCAAGACCTTGCCCAACATTTCCAAAACCAATGATAATTAATTTTATTTCCATAGCAACTCACGATTAAGTGATTAAATAGACTTAAATGATGGCGCTTATTTTCTATTTTGTAAAGATTCTATATGTTAAATATTATTTTCCATAAATTATGAGTATCACTCTTTAATGGAATGTTTATTTTATTGAGTATAAGCGTGAGATAAATTTATCTATCCAATAAATTGATCAATATATCGCACTATCTATTGTTTTATTTGATATATTAAATTTAGAAAATGAATTAGTTTCTGGACTACCCTCATGGTAATTTTTTATATATCTTTAAATTCATCTCATAATCTTATGCTTAAATTACGAGCTATAGACAAGGTTATAAGGTCAATAACGAGAATACCTAAAGAAATATAGAAAATAATGGAGAGAAAAATGAGTAATAAAAATATTGTAGAGGCATTAAAAGTAGTTTTGGCAGATAGTCAGGCACTTTACCTAAAAACACAAAACTATCACTGGAACGTAGAAGGACCGCATTTTAAATCTTTGCACCAATTGTTTGAAGAACAATATACGGACTTAGCTGATGCGATTGATACGATTGCAGAATTAATCCGTACTCTTGGTGAAAAAGCGCCAGGTAACTGGAAAGCATATGACGTGCTTAGAACTATCAGAGACGGGGATGAAGATGCAACTGCAGAAGTTATGGTAACAGATTTAGCAAGTGATCAAAGTGCCATCCATGAAACATTACAACAAGCCCTTAAAGTAGCACAGAGTATTGAAAATGAAGTAGTTATAGGCATATTGGTTGATCGCATGAGCGTACATAGTAAGAATAGATGGATGCTAAATAGCAGCCAATAAAGTTGGGTCATGAATGGGTCATTGACTATTTACAAGAGTAGAAGAACACCATTAGTATTTATTCAATATCAGAGATCTCTGCCTTCCCCTCAGTGTTAACTCTCTTTACATCAATATCGCCCTCATATAATGGTTGTTTGTTAAGTAAATATTAAACTAAAAACCCTATAATTCCATACAAAGAGACTAATGGGACAATTCGTGTATGCATACAGATGAGGCTATATTACCTGAACTTCAAGAAACTTTTTATAAGCAAGAGCTTATGTCTTTTTTTGAGAGCTTTGTTGTTCCCAGTGACACTCAAAAAACAGGGAATTACCCTAATACCGTACCGTCTCACGTTAAAGACGTTCTCGCAGACGTTGAAGAGATTTTCAAAACTGATGGATTTCTAAGCCCTGATAAATTAAGGGAACGCCTTACTGAAAAATACGTAGGAGCGGGTAGCCCTGAGCTTCAAAGTATATTAAGTGAGGTTGATCGAAGCACTTATACCACGGATCACATGACTGAGTTTCTTCAAAAACCTCAGTTAGGAACTATTTCTGGTTTAGGACATCTCTATGCACAGACGACCAACACTCCCATAACCATGGTGGAAGTTGATTACTCGAATATGGGTGGAACAAATGATTTCCATCAAATAAAGATTTTAGAAGAATCTGAAAATCCACACGCAAAAGATCTCATCGAGGTTATAAAACAAAAAGCACTAAATCCGCAGAAATTTGAAGCTCTTTTCTCACAGAGAGACCTCAAATCTCAAGAAATAATCACGTTGTTTAAGGAAACTCAAAAACCTGCTTTTGAGCTGACTGACGATACAGCAAAGCTTATTGCACTAACTATAGAGCAAGAGCTCAGTCACATCATACCCGAGGGAGGAACAATCCTTCCTGTCCGAGCAGGGGGAGACGAATTACGACTGATTGTTGTAGGAATTAATCCAGACGACTATTCAAGAATTGTGCCACAAATTCATAGTAAAATCGAAGAACATATGGCGCGGTTAGGTTTGCATGATCATGTGCACCTAAAACGCCCCAACGATCCGTTGAGCAATGGCTTTGGCGCGGCTGTGGCCATAGTTGATATGCGCAGCATTGATCCAGCAACGGCCGTACTAAATGCTGATAACGAAATCAAAGACCAAAAAACCATCATGGGGCGATATCGCCTCGGTGAAATCGATGAGACGTCTCTAGGCATAGAGTTCAGTGAAATCTTTCAAGACCCTAGTGCTCGACCAGAAGGTGAGCATCAATCAATTGATAGTGCTGTAAGCCAGGCCATTGAGGAAGCCAGATATATCTCAAAACAGCGTCAAGCATACTTTGCGTCTTTGAAGACAGGTAACGGTCCATCCTTGGAACAGCGTGAAATATATCTAGTGCAGGAAAACATTGAAATGATTAGTTGCAGAACTAATCCTGTAGAGGCTACAGCTCCTGATTTCCTTCAAAACATAACAGTA
>JAESUK010000167.1 GCA_016763095.1 Alphaproteobacteria bacterium | reverse complement strand
TTTGTGTAATGCACTCAGTGGGTCATCGTAACATAGCAGGTCAGGTAATATCTGACCTCTACTTTTCGGATTAGGCGGGGGTGGCGCATCGGTATAGCCATTCAGAAGCGTCCCCCAGCTTTTTGTTTTTGTGTTTACTGCGATCCATGTGCCATCTGATTGCGGATCGAGGGGGGCAAGAATATCATTTTTCCAATGATGTGCGGGGGCGATTTCTTGCGCTCGCTCGTGGTTTTCATCCCTATTCATAAAGAGATCAAGCGAGCTTTCATTTTTAATAATGGTAACTGTACACATAAGGGGGTTATAGCACCCGTATACTTTTTTGAAAACATTTCCTATTGTTTTACATATCTTTATGATATATCCCTTCTTAATGAGCAATAAAGATACATACCATAGAAGAATTATAGAGGAGTTCTCTCCCTTTTCTGAGACTTACGATCAATATGTGGGTCAAGGAATACCTTTTTGCAATACCTCCATCAAGTTTAATGCAGTTAATATTTTAATTGACCTTATTCAGAAAAAATCAGCGTTAAAGTCTATTCACACTGTTCTTGATTTAGGAACGGGAACAGGTCTTTTTGCACAAGCCTTAAAAAGTATAGACCAAAGTCTTTCTATTGTAGGCGTTGATCTCACACTAGATATGCTAAAGAAGGCACAAGACAAGAAGATTATGGATGCAGTCGTTTGTGCTGATCTTACTCAAGACTTCTCTTTTGCCACAAATAGTTTTGACATGACGTCGATTTCAAGCGTCTTTGAATTTCTTGAAGGGTTTTATCAACATACCATTGATGAAATGCTCCGCGTTACAAAACCAAATGGCACTATTGCTATCTCCGCTATAAAATCTGATGAACTAACTATCAGAGACTATTTGAAACAACATGCACAGATCATCGACTATAAAGACGATGATGGATATGTGGTTACAAAAGACAGTGTATCAAAATCCACTCCTTACGAGTTTATTCTCGCACGTGTTAACCCAACATAGCCTTGCTCTCTATCTATTCTATGTTATAAGCTCCTTATAAATTTTGAGAATAAGGACTTGAAGATGGCATCGTACCAATATGTTTATGTGATGAATGACGTGAAAAAAACCTATCCTGGCGGGAAGACGGTTTTGGATGGCGTTACCTTGAGCTTTCTCCCTGGTGCTAAAATCGGGGTTTTAGGACCAAACGGTGCTGGTAAATCTACATTGCTGAAAATCATGGCAGGACTTGATTCAGAGTTTTCTGGAGAAGCTTGGGCAGCGGATGGTGCAAAAGTTGGCTATCTTCCACAAGAGCCAAAGCTTGATGAGAGCAAAACTGTTCAAGAAAATGTGACCGAAGGTCTTGGTGAGCTTAAAGAGATGGTTGATCGTTTTAATGCAATTGGGCTTTTAATGGCAGAGCCAGATGCCGATTTTGATGTCTTGATGGCTGAAATGGGCGATCTTCAAGAAAAAATTGATGCTGCTGATGGGTGGGAGCTTGACCGTTTTATTGAAGTTGCTATGGATGCGCTTCGTTGTCCACCGGGTGATGCCGATGTGAAAACCCTCTCTGGGGGTGAAATACGTCGCGTTGCTTTGGCAAAACTTTTGCTTCAAAAACCTGATCTTCTTTTACTTGACGAACCGACCAACCATTTGGATGCTGAAAGTAACGCATGGTTGCAACGTTTCCTTACTGAATATGAAGGCGCGGTAGTGATGATTACCCATGATCGTTACTTCCTTGATAGTGTGACAGGTTGGATTTTGGAGCTCGACCGTGGGAGCGGGATTCCTTATGAAGGAAATTACTCTGATTATCTTTCACAAAAACATAAACGTATGTCTCAAGAGGCACGCGAAGATGTGGCACGTGAGAAAACATTGGCGCGTGAGCTTGAATGGGTTCAAAAGAGTCCATCAGCGCGTCGTGCAAAATCTAAAGCGCGTATCAATTCGTATGAACAAATGATGCAAGAGGCGGAGCGCGAAACCGTTGGACATGCACAAATCATCATTCCAACACCACCGCGTCTTGGTGATCTTGTGATTGAGGCAAAGAATATTTCGAAATCTTTTGGTGACAAAGTTTTGTATGAAAATTTGTCCTTCAATCTTCCTCCTGGAGGGATTGTCGGTATCATTGGACCAAACGGTGCAGGTAAGACCACATTGTTTAAAATGATTACAGGACAAGAAACACCAGATTCTGGAGAGTTTAAAGTCGGAGACACAGTTGAACTTGGCTATGTTGACCAAAGTCGTGACGATCTTGACCCAAACAAAAATGTCTGGGAAGCAATTTCTGATGGCAATGATATGTTGACCTTCGGGAAAATTGAAAAATCATCGCGTGCCTATGTTGGGAGCTTTAACTTTAAAGGCTCGGACCAACAGAAGAAGGTTGGAAAACTCTCAGGTGGGGAACGTAACCGCGTGCATCTTGCGAAGATGTTGAAAAATACATCAAATGTTCTCCTTCTCGATGAACCTACCAATGATTTGGATACAGAAACATTGTCTGCTTTGGAAGAGGCTTTAGAGCGTTTTCCAGGATGCGCGGTGGTGATTTCCCATGATCGTGCCTTCCTTGATCGCTTGGCAACACATATCCTCGCTTTTGAAGGCGATAGTAAGGTTGTGTGGTTCGAAGGAAATTATGAAGATTATGAGGCAGATCGCAAACGTCGCCTAGGGCATGATGCCGATCAGCCAAGTCGTATTAAATACAGAAAGCTTCATACCTCGTAATCTGCACCCCAAAAGAAATGTGGCGAAAAGTTGGCAATGTTTTGACCTCCCATGCTACAATAATAGAATAAATTAAATAAAATTTTATCTTTTTACTGGTAAGATGGTGTTTATTGGTTTTTTATTCATGAGGGATTTTGAGTGCAAGAGGTTGAGTTAAATGCAAAAAAGGTTGTTAAGTATGCGGCGTTGCCGGGTATTTTTCCACGCCTTTCAATCCTCTTTGGTGGATTTTCATATCTGCCCTTTTTTATTGCCACAATTTACAAAAATGTAGGGTTACTTTCTAAAACTCACCCCTATTTAAACCCTGATAACAACGGACGATTTGGGATTACCTCATTGGTCTCTGCCGCAGCACATGAGCTTACGTGGGACAAGAAAAACATCGATCGCATTATTTTGTTTGGGGTTACTATTCTTACCCTTGTTATTTTTGCCTTATTTGGCCTTGGTCTTGCCTTTTCTTTTTTATCTCATGGGGCACATGCCGCCGTTGCATTTGGAACAATTCTGATAACACCAAGCCCTGCAACTGATATTGCGTTTGAGTTATTGGATCGTATTTTTGGGGTCCCTGGGGTCTATAATTCTGGATATGCCGCCGCTGCGGCTGCCTTTCCAACACCATTTCAAACAGGACTTCATGCGATACTTGCTATGTACAACGTAGCTTTGTTTATTTTTGCTGGGTTTATATTCTTATACTATATCGTTTCTATCGTTGGAGAAGTGGCGCTGACAGGTACGCCTTTTGGCAACAGATTCAATATCATTTGGGGACCACTAAGGCTTGTAATGGCTCTTGGGCTTCTCGTTCCTATGGGGGCGTACGGTCTTAATTCTGCGCAATATACTCTTCTATATATTGCCAAATTTGGCTCTAGTATGGCAACAAACGCATGGTTAGCCTTTAATGCATCACCTGGTGTTACCTCCCCTTTTGGAAGGGGCTTTAACTGTATATCAAGGTGATGACTACCAATATGTTGATGCTAATGGGAATAATTTGGCACTTGTCAATCCCAGCTATAACGGAAACCCAACATATCAATCCAATGGTCTTATCATCCACCCAAAAACACCAGATGTATCCCCACTTATTGCGCATATTAACCTGATACAGACTTGTGTTTTTGCGTATAAGCAAATGTTTAACTATGACATTCGTCCATATTTTGTCAGAACAACAGGTGGGGCAAGTATTTCACAACCTGTGCTCTCTGCACCTGGTGTCGCAAATGTAGCAGACGCTGTAGCATTTTATGGACCTGGGGATTTTCATGTTTATTTTGGGCGTCATAGCGTTGCAGACTATGACAAGCTTGCAGGGAATGTACGCCCTTATTGCGGCAGCATGATTTTTTCGTATAAAAACTTTACACTTCCTCAACTTCAAACATCCTTAGCGGGGGCCTATTATGAGACCGTTTTATCTATGTTCTCAAATGCTAGTCCACTCACCCCCTCTCCAAACTCTAATGGAAGACTTTCTCAGGCCTTTGGGTACAAAGCGGTCGCTCACAAACTTTTCAACAAAGGGCCCGTACAACCTGTGCCGGTAGGATGCCCGCCTTCTCCTCCACTAATAGTTCCAGCTTTTGATTTTAGTGCTATTGGACCTTGTGCCGACGGACAACTTTCTCCGAATCATCGTGCCTTTTCATCATCTGAATTTACGCGCACCTTTAACATTATTATTGATAATGCTATCTCTGGTTTGATGGCGATTGCGCCAAGCCCCTTTGCTGTTTCCGCCGTAGACTTAAACCGAGGATGGGCAACCGCGGGAATTTGGTACAATAAACTGTCTGAATGGAATGGCGATGTTATAACTGGTGTTGCGGCGCTTCCTCTTCTTGATAAATACCCAGAAGTCATGGAAACAACAAAATCTTACAAGATTTCGGCCAACCCTAACACTGATCCCCTCGGTATTTTCAAGCCTATCGCAGACGGTACAGGAAATGTTCAGTATGAAAATGAAAACAGCAGACAGATTGCAACCGTATTAAATGATGCGTACGATTATTGGAACGCGGATGGTGCAGGTGATATTCGTAGTGTTGCCTCTAAAGCAAACCCTCTTGAGGGGGGCTTGGCTGCTATCTTTGGTTTGACACCTATCTTAACAATTCGTGATCAAGATCATGTCCACCCCCTTGCACAACTTGCAGGAATTGGGCGTACCCTCATTGAAAACGCTATTACAAACCTTACATTGGCGGCTGGTGCATCCTTTATGGCAGGAACATTGGGCGCTGCGAATAACAGCATGTCATATGCCTTTTCTGGAATGTCAGGCTTTTTCGTAGCTCTTTCTTTTGTTGGAATTTTATTGGGGGTTGTCCTCTTTTACATCCTTCCATTTATGCCATTTCTTTACACCTTCTTTGCTGTTTCTGGGTGGATAAAGTCCATTTTTGAGGGTATGGTCGGTGTTCCGCTTTGGGCGCTATCGCATTTAAAAATCAAAGGAGATGGCTTACTATCTCGAGAAGCAACAGCTGGGTACTACCTCCTTCTTGAAATCTTTATCCGCCCAACGCTTATTTTGTTCGGACTTGTTGCCTCTACTGCTATTTTTGCGGCGTCCGTGACAGTTTTAAACAGCGTGTTTGATCTTGTTACTGACCAAATAACGGGTGTAGGGCTTCAGCAGGCAACTATAAACAACCCTCTCACTATGGGGTACTATAGAAATAATGTTGACCAGTTCTTCTTCCTCGTTATGTACATAATTATTGTTTATTTGATGGGAACATCTGCTTTTAAACTGGTCGACCAAATCCCTCATAGTGTGATCCGTTGGGTCAATGCTGGGGTAAAATCATTCGGAGACATGGCGAAAGACCCTGCAGAAGGCCTCTACCAATACGCCTCCATGGCAACATACCGTTTTGGCCCTAAGATTGGTCAAGGAATTGCTGGGGCGAGTGAGGCTCTCGGAGAGAGTGTTGGTGGTGCAACAGGACTTGCCGAAGTTTTCAAACCAGGCAGCCTTCCAGGTATGGGGAGTCTATCGGGAAGGCTGCCTGGTAATATAGGTAAAGGGAGTGTTGAGTAATGAGTAAACAACAACCAACATTATTAAGACGCTCTGTCCGCTATGCGATTATGCCTCAAATATTGCCCAGACTACGTGAGTTTGGATTTAACTTTGGATTCTTAGCATATCTTATTGCTTATCTTTTTTCGATCACAAACTTAATTCCTACGGGGCATTCTTATTTAGATGCAAAAAACATTAATCGCTTTGGTATACGCGATGTACTCACTGAGGCCTATAGCCGTATAGTGTGGTCTAGAAAAAACATTGATCAAATTGTCCTCTTTATTCTTATTGCTCTTGGGTTTGTTCTTGTTCTAGGTCAGCTTGGGGCATTATTAGTTTCTGTGCTCGCTTTTTCAGGAACAGCCTTTGCAGCGGGGGTGACTGGATTTTTTGTTACAACACCACCAGACTTTGATATTGCCTTTATTATGATGGATCGCGTCTTTGGTGTTCCTAATATTTTTGATTCATGTATTGAACAAGGTATAGCATGTGCACCTGGGGGTACCGCGTTGCCCGCTATTCCGTGGCCATTCCACACAGCGCTTCATGCCGTACTAAAGCTTTATAGTGAAGCCATGCTTTTGGTGGCTATGTTTATTATTTTCTATTACATGTTTGTTGTTGTTGTTGAAACAGCGCAAACAGGAACACCTTTTGGACGACGGTTTGCGACATTCTATGTTCCTTTACGTTTAATCCTTGCCATTACGCTTCTTCTTCCACTTGCGAATGGAATTAATACTGGACAATATCTTCTCCTGAATGTGGCAAAATGGGGGTCAAGCTTTGGAACCAATGGCTGGAAGATTTTTAATATCAGTCTGATTAACACAGTAGGAATGAGTGCTGACCAATTAATAATCAAACCCAATTCACCAGATTCGACAAACCTTGTTCAATTTTATCATCTAGCACATTCATGCCGCGCGGCATATCAACGTGTTTACGGTAAGACAATTAACCCATATTTATATAATTCAACAGCTACGGCGGGTGTATCAACCTTTGCCGCAGCTCAGACTTTTTATGGCCCAAACATGGATATCCGTATCGTCTTTGGAGAACAGAACGCGACCATACATAATGAATTTCAAGGTAATATACGTCCTTATTGTGGAGAAGTTGTGCTTCAAGTTGATTCAACAAATTCTCTTTCTGTCCAAGTATCAAACGCATATTTTAACCTCATGACTGGTCTATGGGGAAATACAAATCTCGTACAGATGGCAGATAAAATTGCCGAAGAGCGGTTAGGGGGGGCACCCACCGTTGCATGTCCTGCCGTTTGGGGTGGTGGGTGTACTGGCGTTCCACCGACAGCTTGGATTGGGGCACTCATTCAAACCACACAAGTTGCCTTAGAAGCTCAAATAGAAACCATCCTATCACCCGCCAATTTGGCAATCTATACTGGATTTGATTACGATCCCAACCACCTTGATAGAGGGTGGGGAGGCGCAGGCCTTTGGTTTAACAAAATTGCCGAAATAAATGGTGCGATTGTTACCGCTGTTCATGCAAAACCCTATGGCACACAAGTACCTGAAATTATGGAACATGTTGCCGCTGAAAGACAAGCAAAAGCCCCTAGTTTATTTATGACTGATAAGTACCGTCCACAACTTCCCGAAGGAAGTAAGGAAAAAATTACTTGGAAAGCTCCTAAAGACAACGATATTGCAGGTCACCTGCATGAAACATACAGCACGTTCCTAAATGATAGTATAGATCCAACACCCGATGAGCAGGAAAATGCTAATGGTATAGGAACTGTTTTAAGTATGATCTTTGGTGCAGATGGTCTATTTAACCTCAGAGAAAACAGTGATGTTCACCCTCTTGCCCAAATGGCAGGGCTTGGAAAGAGCATCATGGAAAGTGCTATTCAAAACATCGGCATAGGTCTTACGTTATCACTTGGTGGTGGCGCAATGTCCGCGGCAGGCAACTCACAGGGGGCAGCAGCAAGCGGTCTATCTGGGACCTTTATTGCCATTGGGACCATTGCCTTAACAACGGGATTTCTGCTTTACTATATTCTACCGTTTCTTCCTTTCATCTATTTCTTTTTCGCTGTTGGAAAGTGGGTAAAGGCAATTTTTGAAGCAATGGTTGCTATTCCTTTATGGGCGCTTGCGCATTTAAAGATTGATGGGGATGGAATTCCAGGTGCTGCCGCTAAAAATGGGTACATACTTCTCTTAGAAATATTCCTCCGTCCTATTCTTACAGTATTTGGGATGATTGCGGCTGTTTCTATTTTTACAGCATTGGCAAT
>JAESUK010000023.1 GCA_016763095.1 Alphaproteobacteria bacterium | reverse complement strand
TTGCGCCATCCGTTATGTTTCATAAGTTTATTTCCACCTTCATCAGTTGAATGAAGGCAAAAGAATCCCGTTCACCGAATCGATGTTATTTTCGTTGACACTGATTCGCGGAGGGTGCTATCTATCGTTTGCTAAAACTTATTAGATGAGCTCTCTGACCGCGCGGCTTGGGGGCTTTTCTTTTGCCGTTAGATCACTTTGACTTCTCCTGCTTTGTTTTTTCGAACGATCTGTACAGATCGTCCAGTTGCTCGGAAAGATAGCGTCCGAACTCAACAGCATCCTGAGACGCCAGTGAAAGACTGAACGTTTTGGCCGACAGGCCAATCGTTCCCTTGATACGGCCATCGCCAGCCGCCCAAGTTCGTTTTTGTGATTTGGCTTTGCTGCTACCCCTACCCTTTTTGGATAAGGACTTTAGGAGCAGCTCAAATCGAGCATCACTTTTCGCCGCCGAAAATTCCGGCGAATTTATAGCGTCTTTCGCAACACGCATATTGGCTGGAACGATGACGAGCTTTTTGAACTCTTCCCATCTGTCACGGCCTACGGATTTGGCAGCACCGATAGCTTCTACAATGTCGTTAGGTATCTTTTGTGAAACGGACAACATCCTCGAAAGCAAGGTCGCATCGACTGTTAGAGCGGATTGGATCAAATCCTTTTTGTGTCCCAAGTCGAGAAGACGTTTTGCGAAGAGTGCTTTTTCAATGAACGAAAGATCTTCCCTGGCTGTATTCTCTTGGCCTTGGGCGAGAATATGAGCCACATCGTCGATTGATTTGATAACCGCACGAACTGGCCGTCCAATGGCAGCAGCAACGCGTACGCGTCGATGCCCGAAGACAACCATATACCTGTCAGCATTATTCGGATGAGGTCGAAGCAATACTGGTGTTCCCTGAACGCCTTGGCTAATAGCATCCTTAAGTTTTTCAAAAGCCTCATCATCCCCTGTCAGCCTGTCGTTGACAAAGGATGCGTCGATCAATGCGGGATCGATATCGACAATGGTTTCGCCCTCAGTGAGCTTTTTAGCATCTTCTGCGAGCGCTTCGATTGATATTTTCATTGATTTGGAGGCGCCACGCATAGCGTAATCAGCCCGACTATCGCTAGCAGCGCCATCAACGGAGTTATTCATAACACTGTCGAGAAGATTTTTACGAGCCATATTGATTTGCCCTCCTCGTGCGTAAATTCCTGAAATCTTTCGCGTTTTCCCAATTTTGCACGGCTGTCAATTTTTCACTCATTTTCGCCCCCATGCTTGATGTACCAACTCCACAATCTCTTCGTTGACCGCGTTCAGGGATTGAATCGCCCGATCGTAAGTTACCCGAACGAACTGGGACCGCTCAACTTCATACAATGTCTGCTTGGTGATGGCGGCATCCGAAATGGCTGTTGATTTCAACATCTGAACTGGAAGCATTTGATTTGGGAACATTGCTTGCATGAACCCAACCATTTGCTTTTGCGGACCATCTGTTGGTTCGAACCTGGTGACGAGATAGCGAAACCATTTGAGTTTCATTTGAGCACCGGCATTCCGGATAGTTTTCATGATCCCACCGAGCATCAATAGGAATTGGCTCATGGACATTACATCCAGCATTTGCGGGTGTACGGTGATTAGCACAGAAGAAGACGCGGTCAGTGCTGTTAGCGTCAAATAACCCAGCTGCGGCGGGCAATCGATCACGACAATGTCGTAGCGTTCATCAACTTCCTTCAGAGCGTTCGAAATACGCGTGAAAAAGAGTCTTCCTTCCTTTGCGTTGGATCCTGTCAAAGCCACAGGTGTATCGTATTCATATTCCTGCAGTTCCAAGCTCGCAGGAACAATGTCTAGATTCGGAAAATTTGTTGAGCGGATAACTTCAGTGATTGAGACCTTATCCTCATCATACCGGATCGCTTCATATAGTGACGGCACATTGTCCAACTCCGGTTGGATGCCGTGGAGCGCCGTTAGTGAAGCTTGTGGATCGAGATCGATTGCCAGTACACGGTGCCCTTTGAGAGCAAGATGTTGGGCCAAGTGAGAAGCGGTCGTCGTTTTACCGCTTCCGCCTTTAAAATTCACAACAGAAATAACATGCAATTCCTCACCATCACGACGGTGAGGAACGTAGGGCGACTTTCCTGCACGGCCATGTTTGTCGAGGTATTCCCGCAGCTCCAACATTTGTTCGGCCGTGTAGCTTCTGCGTCCGGATTTTGATGTGGTTGGCTCAGGCCCTTTGCCTTCCAAGTGAAGCTTCTTGATGTTGGATTGGGTAACACCCAAAAAATATGCTACTTCAGCCAAGGAAAATTGGCGAAGGCCTTTTTCAGCGTTGGGAGGGTACTGCTCCATACGCAACATATTGAGTTTGTCCGATATCAGTTCTCCTTGTTGGAGGATGATTTCGTCAAACGACGTGCTTGCCAAGTCTGCCTCAAAGGGCGATCTTTCCATCGTATGCTCACCTTAATATCGCTTTTAGCGCGATTTGTAGCCTCTAAGTGTCATTTAACCTGATCTTGGACACTTCACAACATGTTTTAAGTTAACTGATATTAACTTCTGGCTTCGGTCAGCATAGAGGTTACGTCAAGATGTGGTGTCAGGGTCTAAACTAGCCGCAACGGATTGTCTGGATGCAACGACATGGGCGCCTAACCCAGCTTATGAAGCATCAAACAAACCATATCTCGTTGTTATATATCAATTATTGCCGTTTTTGCACGGCTGTCAATTTTCAATAATCTGACATGGGTAGCCGTTGATCGTATTCCGATAGGTATTAATCTTAGACGTGCTTCTTCAAAGGATGGGGAGTTGTACTCAGCGCCATTAACTTTGAATTCTACCGATGCCAACTCGAAGAAATAGACACAATAGCGGCGCTCCTAAATGGAAACTGCACTCTTTTGGCCGAATCGGACGATAATCGATTCGGATATGACGGAATGTACTGGTGCCCCAAACATATCAAGTGAACATATGACTGGCCGATCATTTCTGATCGACCAGCTGGGAGGAAGTTTGGGACTAAGCAGCTTCCCTTGGGCTCCAGGGGATCACGGCCTGAACAGTGTCGTCGTCCTGACCAGCAGCTTTGCCAAGATTAGCATTGAAGTTGAAATCGCGGATTGAGAGAGTGAAGTATTCTGCACC
>JAESUK010000166.1 GCA_016763095.1 Alphaproteobacteria bacterium | reverse complement strand
TTCTGTTCAGTTTGTTTTCTTAATATTTGCGATAATCTCACCCGCCGCAATGGCAACGCCATTTTCAGCTTATTTTGGGGTTAACAACCCTGTAGTTGGACCGCTAAGTGTTGCAACGCGTGAGAGCCAAGATATTGCTTTTATTCTTTTGGACCGCGTTTTTGGGGTTCAAGGGATCTTTAATTCATGTGTGACGACAGCAATACCTTGCTATGGTTTAACACCTCAACTTGCCTTTGATGTAGCAAGTCCAGCAGCTGTACCTCTTGCACCATGGCCGTTCCACTTAGCTTTACATGCTATGTTTAGTTTCTATAGCACGGGTCTTCTTATCATCGGTATTTTAATTGTTATCTACTATGCGATTGCGATTACCGTTGAAACAGCACAAACGGGAACACCTTTTGGAAAACGCTTTAATTCAGTGTGGGCGCCTCTACGGCTTGTTGTCGCTATTGGTCTACTGGTACCACTTGGAAGCGGTTTGAACAGTGCCCAATATATTGTTTTGTACTCCGCCAAGATGGGGTCTAACCTTGCAACAAATGGTTGGTTAACGTTCAATAATGCCTTAGGTGCCGCGATTGCTGGGAACGGATTGATTGATTCTGGTGAAATGATTGGTACACCCAATGCACCAGATGCAAAAGAACTCATAACCTTTATGATTCTCGCCAAGTCCTGTGCCATTATAGAAGATGCTGCAATGCAACAACTTGGTAAAATGCCTCCGCTTATAACTGTACAGCCTGGTGGTACGTTTGCAACGGGAACACAAGCCCCTCTTGCACCCTATAAACGAAACGCAATTAAGCCGTGGCTGGTTAAATCTATTGGCGCACCAAACAACGTATCATATGCAACGTCTCACGCCGCTGGTTCCGGATCCCTTGACACATCTCACGCGGATGCCTTAACATTCTATTCAAATGGTGACATTCTTATTCGATTTGGGGAACTGAATCCAACGCGCTATCAAAAAGAAAAAGGTGGTGTATACCCGTCTTGTGGAGAACTCATTCTCAAAAACTCTGCACTGTATGAACCTGGTGCCGTAGCAGTACAAAGAGGGTATTACGAGCTGGTACAAAGAATGTGGGCTGATCCTACCATTCAACAAATAGCCCATCACTTTGCGCTTCAAAAATTTCCTAACATTCCTGTTACTCTGATCGCTGGACCAACTCCTATGATGGGTGCAGCACCAGGTGATGGTGGCGGACCAGTCTATAAAAGTCAGTGGACAGTTCCAGCTCCTATTCCCCCTACCCCAAATGCCTCTACATTCACGACATTGGTCAATTTCTATATGGGACTGTACCCAGTGCCTCCGAATAATTCAATTAGAGGGATTATTCGAGAAGCGGTCGTCACACAAGTAGGTTCAACAGATTATGATTTACCGGACCAACTCCTTTCTCGAGGGTGGGGAGGTGCAGGAATTTGGTATAACCGTATTGCGCAAATGAATGGCGCAATGGTTGGTGCATCCCGTAATCTTCCTGCTATAAATCTTATCCAAAAACTATGATTTACACTATGCAGCAACATAAAATGCTGGATGAAAATTTTTCAACTCTTGTGAACTCTATGAGTCCAAAAGTGAAAGAGAAGGCTATAAAATATCCGCGCCCCAATGAATCTCTTGCGCAAACCGTTTACATGGATATTTTCAATGACGGTCAGAAAGCTGGATCAACAGTCACTGAGAAACCAACTGGAAACCCTATGGTTGATACCATTAACTTAATCTTTGGAACGGAAGGACTCTTTAACTTAAGAAGCCCAGCAAACCAAGACATTCACCCTTTGGCGCAACTCTCAGGGGTTGGAAAAAGCTTGATTGAAAGTAGTATTATTAACCTCGGAATTGGTGCTGCCAGTGGTGCTCTCTGTGCAACAGGGAACTCTGTTGGGTGTTCAGGCATGAGTGCCGCATTTGGTATTGCGGGACTTGGGTTAACCATTGGGTTTATTCTCTTCTACGTTGTTCCGTTTCTTCCGTTCGTGTATTTCTTCTTTGCCGTTGGAAACTGGGTGAAATCTATCTTTGAAGCGATGGTGGGTGCGCCGTTATGGGCGCTTGGGCATCTTCGTATTGATGGTGACGGGCTTCCTGGGGAAGGTGCAATGAACGGGTATTATCTAATTTTTGAGATCTTCCTACGACCAATTCTTAATATTTTTGGTCTATTAGCCGCAATTCTCATTTTTGGTGCTATGGCCTCAGTCCTTAACGATATTTGGGATTTAGTTACAACAAATGCAACTGGATTTAACACCGTCGATCCTGCAGCATCTGGTGGAGGAACTGCAGCACAAGCACTAACATGGTCACGTGGTAAGGTTGACCAAATGTTCTTCCTCGTCATTTACGCAGTTATTATGTACATGATGGCATTGTCCTCGTTCAAACTGATCGACATGATTCCAAATAGTATCCTCCGTTGGATGGGATCATCCGTTACAAGCTTTGGTGATAACGCACAAGACGCGGCACAAAGTCTTACACAATATGCTGCGATTGGTGGAGGTATGGTATTCCAGCAAGGTCTGGGTGGGCTTGAAGGTGGTATTAAAGGTATTGGTTCCGCCAATGCTCCAAAAGGCGGCTAAACCACTTAACTATACAACGCTAAATCGTAACAAACTTAAAACCACTGTTGATCATATGATCAACGGTGGTTTTAAATATTGGGAACAATTCTGGCTCAGGTTTGTCATGTGCCAAAATAATATGGGCGCTGTTTGCGTCTCTCAAATATTTGTCATCATCAATTTTATCTTTAAGGTCTTGCTCTGTTTTGTACGACCATTTCCCACGATGGCGATCGAGCAACATCCAATCACTATTTGAGAAGGTGTACATACAGTCTCTGGCAGATTCTAATTCTGTGCCTTCAAACCATGCATGCTTAATATTTTTGAATGGTTGCTGGTATCCTTCTTTTTTTAAATACTCTTGAAGCAAGGCTTTCTTCTCAATCATTTCATGTGTGGGGGGCTCAAGCGTGATGTTCAAACCATCTGCAAATAAGGAAGTAACATCCCTTCGCAAAGCCTCATCTATTCTATCGTAATCAACGACCCATCCTGCCGTCCCACGATCCATGTGGGGAAAGCGGAAATACTTACCTGTTTGGGTGCGCCCAGCGCGTTTATATATAGTCTCGATCAGCGTTTCTGCGCGTTCAATTTCTTCGATACGGACATCAAGTCTAAGCGTACTAAATCGT
>JAESUK010000165.1 GCA_016763095.1 Alphaproteobacteria bacterium | reverse complement strand
TTCTTATGCGGATGATTGTTACACCGTTGGTACAAGCAAAGGTCGGTTCATAAGCCAATCTTTGGTCATTGCAACGGGCGGGTTATCCATCCCTAAAATTGGCGCAACACCTTTCGGTTATCAAATAGCAGAAAAATTTGGCTTAAACATCATTAAACCACGCGCAGGGCTTGTTCCTCTCACCTTCGACGTAGACATCACCCAGCGCTGTAGAAACCTCACAGGAATCTCTGTAAACGCCAGCGTGCGCGCAAATAAAACACAGTTCACCGAAGGTATGCTCTTTACGCACAGAGGACTAAGCGGACCATCCATTCTACAAATATCTTCATATTGGAACGAAGGCGATACCATACAAATAAATATGGCACTCGACCATGACGTGTTGGACTTCCTTAAAACCAAAAAACAACAATCACCAAAACAAGATATTCAGAAAATATTGGCAGAAATTCTACCAAAACGCATCTGTGAAAGCATTCTTGAGGAGCATGAAATAAGCGGGCGTATTGCTGATCTCTCAGGGAAAAAGCTTGATGTTCTTGCTAATCACATAAACAACTGGACAATCAAGCCCTGTGGCACAGAAGGCTACCGCACAGCTGAGGTAACACTTGGCGGGGTCAATACAAACGAGTTATCCTCAAAAACATTTGAAGCCAAAAAACAAGAAAACCTCTTCTTCATCGGAGAAGTAATAGATGTCACAGGGCATCTCGGCGGATTTAACTTTCAATGGGCGTGGGCCTCGGGCTTCGCCGCAGGACAATACGCTTAAAACACACCTTGCATAACGCACACATATTGTATATATGTTAACTATCGAAAACAATAAGAGTGGCGTTACTTCGTTCCTTGTGCATTGTCAGAGAGCGACGGAAACCTACTCAGTAACTGCGTAACGAGGGTATTTCTGTGTCTGAAGATTCTAAAGTTGTAAACCTATCCGATAGATCCCCACATATTCCAAGCGAACATCCTCGACCCCTTCCCAAACTACAGACAACACAAGAAGAACTCGAAGAAATAGAAATCGCGACAGAAGAAAGTTATGCGCTTCATACCGCGAAAAAAGTTCAAGAACTCAAAAGAAATTTTGACCACGCCAATAACCAACCTGACAACGTCCAGCAAATCAAGTCAGTCCTCACAGGACAGGAGAGAGGCATTGCCTTACTCCAGCCTTACCTATTCCCTAAAAATGAAGACTATGACGGGCAATACAAAGACAGCCTTAAAATTATAGAAGCGCGTGAAAAGCAAATTGGCTATTACGGTTTAGGTATAAACGGTGATGACTTCATCTACCCTGAAATAAGTACCCTCGCCATCTTGGGAAGGGAGCTTTTAGACAAGCCAGAACTCAGAGAACAACTTACCCAAGAAGAGCAACTCTTTGTAGATGATATTAACGATACATATAAATCTAAATATATAGATTTAAACCATCAATATGCCGTAATTGTGCTTTTCCAGATAGAAGAAGAGCTTCAAAATATTCGTACAAGCATTCTAGACGGTACGCTCGATCCAAAAGATGACGCGTTAAAGCAAAAACTTGATAATATATTTGAGATGGTACAAACCATTGATGCCAATGAAACCGATATAGAACGCGACCTTCTTGAAATATACCAAGATGTAGGGTTTTTGGTACAAACAGCATTGCCCAATGATGCTGTTTGGTATCTCAATCCACTACAGCACCCGCATTTTGACGTAGAGGAAACATCTGAATATCTACATTTTTGTGGCATACCAGATACGAGATCAAACATTGAAATTTCTAGTCTTATGATTGATAACATAAGCCAAAGCTACAAACTTCCTCCACATGCAGCCTTCAAACACTATGCAGAACGAAGCTTAGGCGCACTCAGAAAATTCATCGAATTTCATCCAAATGCAGACAAAGACATAATTACATATGCACTATTTGAAGACTTACTTATTGATGAGTCCTTTGATTCGTCTTCTATTGACCCAGCTATTGCAAACCTTATCTCCGAAATTGTATCTGAAGAACAGATGGAAAAGTTTGAAGATTGGAAATATGCTTCACAAAAAGTTGGCGCACGATTCTCTAATGATTCAGATGACATAAAAGACCAGTTGGAGACCTTCTATGCCTGTAAAAACCTTATGAATTTATATAAGTATAAAGCACATTTAAATCTTCCTCCCGAAAGACACCCACTAATCGGCGAGGATATATTTGATGCCGAGGCAGGTGTTGCAGAAATATCCCCAGATAACGTACCAGATGCCTTCCTAAACGCAGAAATTGAAGCCATTGGCGAAGAATTAAACAACAAATTGGAATTGCTACATATAGCAGGATTTGAAGGCACACCTCCACCCGAAGAAGGCTATGGAGAGATGGACAGTGATGATCCTACAGAACCAAAGACCGAGATTAAACCTGTTATTAAAGACACATTTGCAAAAGCAACGGTTACAGCCTTAACAAATACAAATACACCTTCCAAATCTATGACGGATTCGGAACGCATATTTTGGATACAGCAACAACACCAAGAAATGGAAAATGGAACATACCAAGCACCATCTATAACAAATGATCAAACGGCATATGAGCGTGCTCTTATACTTGTTCAACCGTCCAAATTTCCTGATCCAGAAACAGAACCAGGACAACATAGACAGAACCTGTATGGTCTAATACATCGTGACGTTCAGCTAAATCATTATAACGAACACTTGGACCCAGAAATAAGAACACTCATCTTGGTCGGAGCAGAGTTACTAGAAAGCCCAGAAGTTACCAAACATCTTACAAGCGAAGAAAAGCTATATTTAGAAGAAGCAAAAGATGGTTATAAAGCCAACCACATAGATATGGAATTCCCTCACGCCCTTTTGACAATGTACGACATCCAAGAAGAATTAGACGAGATGTATGAAGACATACTTAACGGGACACTAGCCCCTGAAAATCTTGCTCTAAAAGATCGCTTGGAAGATATTCAAATTATGATGGATGGACTAAACTTCCAAACATCTCACCTTGAACGTGACTTGTTTAGCATGTATCAAAATATTGACGTACTACGCTTCACTGATCCAAACCATGAATATTTATGGCCACTTGATATCATCAAATCTCCAGAATTCAGCATTATTGAAAACTTAGAAACTCTTGAGTCCTGTGGAATCCCTGCCACAGATGATGCGGTATATACATTTGATAATGCCATGGCATACATAAGTAATGAACACACCAAAAGCCCATCTCTTTCTATGCATGATTACGCAAGACGTGGGCTTGGAACACTCAAGGAATTTGTACAGCATTGCCCAAACAGTGATCCTGACATCATCACATACGGTTTAATTGAAGACTTAATGGTGAACATAGAAGTAAGCGGCATTGTTGACGCAACAATGACCGAAGACCTCATGGTCTCTCTCTCAGATGATCAAGCGGGGAAATTCAAAACATGGAAAGATGCATCAAAAGACACAGAGAACGGATTCTCTGAATTCCAAACAGATTTACGACAACAACTCGAAACCTTCTATGCCTGTAAAAGCATGACACAGCTCTATATGTACGATGCAAACATAGAGCTCGATCCAGACACATGCCCACTTATTCGTGAAGACATGTATGATGCAGAAAAGATACTCCACACAATTAACTTAGAGAGCATTCAATACCCAGCGCTACATGACAGACTTGCACATATTGCGGATAAAGTAAGCGCACGCATTGAGGCATTAAAAACAAAAGGATATCAACCAATATCAACGGATCCAGAACATTTTTACGATGACCCCACACCACCTGAGAATCCAAATGATAAAAAGCCTACGCTTACACTCGTTTGATATTTACATCATATCTAGACAGCTGATATAGAATGCTCTAAACAATCCTCATGAGTTCAAGACTACTTCTATCCATTAAAGATGCTCTTATCGCTTTTGATAAAGAGCCATTGTTTAAAAACCTATCTTTCAACATCCATGAAGGTGCACGCATCGCATTGGTTGGAAAAAATGGCGCGGGTAAATCTACATTGATGAACTTGATTACAGGACATCGTGAACTTGATGAAGGCGAACGTTGGGAAGAAACAAATGTAACAATTGGCTACCTTCACCAAGATATTACTCCCAAAGAAGGCAAGACTGTTTTTGATTACATCTTTAGTGAGATTAAAGACGAAGACAAAGAGCTCTATTCTTACAAAGTCGATATTGTAACGGACGCGCTACAAATTGATCCCGAAGCATTAATGACTATTCTATCAGGTGGACAGCTTCGTCGCGCAGGAATCGCACGTGCGCTTGTTGAAGAACCCGACATTTTACTTCTTGATGAACCAACAAACCATCTAGACCTAGAAATCATACAATGGCTAGAAAACTATCTTAAAAATTACAGAGGAACAATCCTGTGTATTAGCCATGATAGAGCCTTCCTTAGCAACGTAACAAATCAAGTATTTTGGCTTGATAGAGGGGGCATGAAAGTATCGCCTAAAGGCTTTGCACATTTTGAAGAATGGTCGTCTCTTTTGCTTGAGCAAGAAGAGCGCGAACTCAAAAACCGTAAGCAAATGGTGGCGCAAGAAGTTGAATGGGCAAACCGTGGTGTTAAAGCACGTCGTAAACGTAATGTTCGCCGTGTTGAGCAAATGAAGATCATGCGCGACCAATATAGAGCCGACCAATCATCTTATCGACGCGCTACTCAAAAAATTGAACTCACAGCGCTTAAAGGCACAGAAGAAAATGCAAAAATTGTGGCTGAATTCCATAATGTCTGTAAATCCTTTCAAGATGGCGATAAGACTATTCCAATTTTGGATAAGTTCAATTTACGGATCCAGCGCGGAGACCGTATTGGAATTTTGGGCCGCAATGGCTCTGGAAAAACAACATTTCTAAAGCTTCTAATCGATGAGCTACAGCCTGATATGGGCAGAATTAAGCGTAAAAAAGAACTCGAATTCTCATATTTCGATCAAAAGAGAAGCGAGCTAAACCCTCAATTCTCGCTTAAAAAAATACTATCGCCTACAGGAAATGACTATATAGAAGTTATGGGTAAAGAACGCCATATATGCGGGTATCTAAAAGACTTTATGTTTGATCCTGCTCGCATAGATGACAAGGTTTGTAATTTATCTGGGGGACAGAAAAACCGACTTATGCTTGCCAAGATTTTGGCTAGCCCTAAGAGCTGTCTTATTCTGGATGAGCCTACTAAT
>JAESUK010000164.1 GCA_016763095.1 Alphaproteobacteria bacterium | reverse complement strand
CTTCGCGACGACGACGTTCCGCTACGTTTTCGATTACCACGACGGCGACATCTATTGGTGCAGCGCCGATGTGGGCTGGGTGACGGGCCACAGCTACATCGTTTACGGGCCCCTGGCCAACGGCGCGACGACGCTGATGTTTGAAGGAGTTCCCAACTACCCGGATTCCAGCCGTTTCTGGCAAGTCGTCGATAAACATCACGTGAACATTTTCTACACGGCGCCGACCGCCATTCGCGCCTTGTTAAAAGAAGGTGACGCATACGTGAAAAATACAGACCGCTCAAGCCTTCGGATTTTAGGTACAGTGGGCGAACCAATTAACCACGAAGCATGGGAATGGTATTACAAGACAATCGGTGAAGAACGATGTCCAATTGTTGATACATGGTGGCAAACAGAAACAGGTGGGCACATGATCACACCTTTGCCGGGTGTACATGACTTAAAGCCAGGATCTGCCACACAACCTTTCTTTGGCGTACAGCCAATGATCGTTGACCCAGAAACAGGTGAAGAACGCACGGGCGTTGCCGAAGGCGCGCTTTGCATCACCGACAGTTGGCCGGGGCAAATGCGGTCTTTATATGGTGACCATAAACGCTTTGTTGAAACTTACTTTTCAACATACAAAGGCAAGTATTTCACAGGCGATGGCGCACGCCGTGATGCAGATGGAAACTACTGGATCACAGGACGTATGGATGATGTACTCAATGTCTCAGGACACAGACTTGGCACAGCAGAAATTGAAAATGCAATTAACGAACACGTACAAGTTGCCGAAAGTGCCATCGTCGGTTTTCCACATGACATCAAAGGACAAGGCATCTATGCCTATGTCACACTCAACACAGGGGAATCTCCATCGGATGAGCTCAAAATTGAGGTTGTAAAACTTGTTCGCAAAATTATTGGTCCAATTGCAACGCTTGATGTGATCCAATGGGCACCTTCTTTACCAAAAACACGCTCTGGGAAAATCATGCGTCGCATTCTACGCAAGATCGCAGCAAACGAGTTCGATACAATTGGGGACACATCAACACTTGCTGATCCAAGTGCAGTTGAAAGTCTTATTAATGAAAGAAAAAAGAGTGCTTAAGCAGCGAGCATAAAACTATTTTGTAACTCTGCACGTTGGGACTTTTCCGCCCAACGTTTGGTCACCCACATCCACAAGAAGAACATTAAGAAATCTGTTTCTTTGTTCTCTTGTTCGCATTGTTCCATTTGATTGTCTTTTTTGTCGCGGACAATGAACGCTTGCATGGCTTTACGTTCTTCTGAGATCTCTTTTTCAGGAATAAGCCCTGCACGCTCCTCTTCCAAACGCATCAAACGTAAACCAACCATACCTGAAAACTTCTCATTTTCGCGCAATTCAATCATACGAGTTTCAACCGCAGACCACGCACTTTCTTTACGGTCAGACGCAATTTCAGCCATCGGATCATCTTTTGAGAATGTTTCATCAAGATAGATGGATTGTTTATCGGCTGTTTTATATTGTTTTAAAAGATCTGCCAAAACAGGATCAAGCTCAGCATAGAGACTTATTTCATCCAATTCGTCATATTCATCATACGAACGCGTATCAACCAACAACGAAACATCACTTTCTTCAATGACGCGCTGCAAGCTATCGCTTAATGATAAATCTGCATAATTTGGGAATTGCATGTCTATTTTGCTCCTATTTCAGAAATCATTGTAAAGGAAAACTCCTAACAGAGCGTTAAAACGAACCGGTTTTATTAAAGTGAGTGACAAAGACCACCATAATCTATATAAAACAACACCATGACAACATTATCGCCAAAAGAAATACGCACAATTACCGACAAACTTTTAAAAACCTCTTCCGAGCAAGAAGAGAGGGTTGTCTATGCAATGTGCGGGATTCCTGCTTCAGGAAAAACCACCTATGTACAAAGCCAGATTAAGGCAGGTAACTTTCCAAGCACTGCTTTTATTCTTAACCCTGACCTCGTGATGGAAGAAATAGACGGCTACCAAAAAGATAAAGAAGAGCACGGTGCAAAATTTGCCTTCAGAAAATGGGAAATATCAGCAAGAACACTTGCCTATAGCCTCTTTCAAACGGCCAAAAGAGATAAAAAAACCATTATCATTGATATGGGCTGTGCCCGCGAAGAAAACCGACAGATGCTCATGTCCCTTAAAGACATGCAGTACAAAATTTATATGACACACGTGATATGTGATATCGACACGGCCATTGAACGCACAGAAAAAAGAGAGCGCTTCACACCATCGGATATGATTTACAAACGTTTTAACACACTTGAAATGCTTATCCCAAGCTACAAAGTTCTCGCGGATGAGTTTACAGAGATAGATACAACGCATCTAACACTAGAAGACATAGCATAAGCCAGCCACCTAGCTAGACGGCGTTTTTATCTTCTTCACCTGTACGAATACGAACGGCACGTTCAATATTATAAACAAAAATTTTACCATCACCAATGCGCCCTGTGTGTGCCACTTTTTGAATGGTATCAATAACAAGGTCGCAAAGATCATCTGATACAACAATCTCAAGCTTTGTTTTTTGCACAAATGTCACATCGTCACGATTATCTGGTTCACCTTGTTCTTGCCCTTTTTGACGACCGAAACCTGTTACATCACTCGCTGTAAGACCTGAAACACCAATTTTCGCAAGGGCATCACGAACATCCTCTAATTTAAACGGTTTAATAACCGCCATCACCATTTTCATGGAGCACTCCTTTTTTTAGTCCCTATTATTTTCTATAACTGAACAATCGATATAGGGTTATACCGAAGTAGAGACCAACATTATAGTCGCTTAACTTTGCTTTTGCACTAGGCAAAATTAGGAAAATGTAAAATACAAATGAAACAGGAAACTTTTGTAGATATTCTCTCATGCTGAGAAAAAATAAAAAAAATTACCCTCCCGCCAAGACTGGCTCAAGACCTGGTTCATTTCCAGGAAGCTTAGATTTTGCAAGTATAGCATCGTGATTATTTTCAATGTTCTGTGCCACTTGAAGTTCATCAGGCGTACGTTCTCGCACTTGCCCAGACGTAGCATCAACCACTTTATCTATGGGTAACTCACGTTCAAAGCGATCGTCAACCTGATCGTCTATATAGTCTTGAAGCTCTTGGCCCGACAAACCCATCTCTCTCGCATACTCAACATTTGCAGCATATTGTTGCGTATTCGCTAGGTGACTTTGCGCACCACCAACAATTCCTGATAAATCACCACCAGCACTATTCATACCAATACTTCCACCATGCGGTTCTAATCTCTCATTAATGCTAGCAACAATTCCACCACCCATTTGTAGATTCGCAACATCAGCCCCCATATTTGAAATCATAGGTGTAATCTGTTCCTTAATCATGCCCGCAAAACCATCAAGACTTCCCGCCATTTGGCTAAGATCAATCCCAAACTGTTGTTTAAGCATAAGCCCCATATCGCTAGTCGCAAAATCAGCCAACGCAGTTTTCATATCCGTGAAAAACCCATCAATATTGGCATTCATAATATCGGTTCCCCAGCGTTCCGCTGCTAAACCCATAAAATGCTCACTTGCCAAAATATCTAAGCCACCTTCTGGATCTTCTTTCAGACTATCAGTAACAACCTTTAAAGACGTTAGGCCACCACTACTGCTACTATCTAAGTTATTCATAAGGTTTTGTGCTAGGGCTGGATCTGCCAAACGCGTACCCAAGCCATTCATAAACGCTGGAGTTGCCTCGAGGCCATCAACAATAGAGTTAATTTCAGAAACAGATCCCAATAAATCATTCTGATCTAGCTTTGAAATATCTATATGTTTTATACCTTTAAGATCCGCTACAGAATCTGCTTCTTGCAATAATTTCAAATCATCAGAGATATTCAGAGTATTCACACCAGCATCCGTAGCCGTCTTAATAGCAAGATCGACACCACCAATTGAACTGATAAGATTGTGGCGCATTCCATCCATTGCCGTCTGTGCTGCTTCCGCAGGATCATGCGCAGCAAGCAATGTAGCCCCTACCTGCATCATTTCTGGGTATGCATTACCAAAATTAGCAATAGCAACATTATCTATCTTTGTAGGATCAGGCTCTATAAGCTTCGGCAACGCCCCTTTTATCTTCGTACCATACTTTGCTAAATCATCTCCAATAGCTTTCATCAATTCAGGATCAGCCTTCAATTCTAACATATTAGCTTGAACAGCGGCTGAACCGCTATGACCCATCTGTTCTCCCATTTTATCTACAAATGCTTGTCCTGCCGCCTCTGGATCAGTTTTTGCAAGTGTAAGAATAGGATCAAACTCATAATTCACAGCATTCTGTGTAAGCGTTTGCGTTGGGTTTGCACCATTTTGTATCGCGGACATTGACGCCGTAAGCACCTCTGGAGGAAGATCAATCAACCTTTTTAGCTCTGGATCTGGGGTTTCAAGGCTATTTTGATAAGCAATCGCATCCTCTCTATACAAGTGCACAGATTCCGCCGCAGTTGCTTGAACAGCTGGCGTACCCATATAGTGGGACATGATCTCTTGTTGTTGCCCTTGTAAATCTGGATTGAGTAAGTCATTCACCATACCCCGGTGATTACTTGCAATATTCATGACAAATTTATTATCCAGCATCGGCATCATTTCTTGAATTTGCGAATTCTGGTTTAATTCTGGCACGTCACGAACAAGATCTTTCAATACTTGTGGGCTTGCCATGGTCGCATCAACAAGAGTGCTCCTAAAAGAGTGGTCTTTTAGCTGTTCTTGAAACACCTCTGCGTGTTGACCATCCTCTGCATTTAACACGGCCTTCATTGCCTCAGGGTGATTATTAAGCACATTTTTTACAAGACTATTATCAAGAAGAGCAACTTGTTGATTAACCTGCTCTGCATCCAAATTCAACGTCCCCATCAAATCTTTAAACGCTTCAGGTTGGGCGGATTTAGCATCCAAAAAGTTCTGTCTAAACTCAGGATTTGTAATTATATGGTCCATAAAAAGGACACCTCGTTCATCCTTATCCAAGCTAGGATCCAGAGTTAAAACTTCATCCATAATTTTAGGGTTTGTTTCTTGCAATACATCAACAAAATCGTTGGTAGATGCATCAGCCAATGTGATGCCGTCATTTACAAATTGTTTTGTTTGCTCCCATAAACTTGCCATTATTTTTCTCCTTTATCCCTCGTCTTCTTGATCATACTTAACCTGTTCAGCCAGCATCTTGGCGGTTACATACGCCATTTGTTTTTTCATATCCTGCGGAATATCATCCCAATCCGTCGTTAAGATAGTCTGCACCTCATCCATTAATTTAAGAGCAATCTCATCACCTTTTTGTGCTGCTAAAGAAACCAATGTCATCAACTGATTTAAAGCTTCCTTGGATCCAATAGATCTGTTTATTTTCTTTGGCTTGACCATTTTATATATCCTGCAATGTGTTTTTACGGACAACCAGAGGAATGACATATGGCATTCCAACAAGTTTTTCTGTTTTCTTATTCGCCAACAAAAGACTTACTTCCTTGGCGTTCGTTAAATTTTCTACAAACGGTTTATGGATTTTCATCCCTAAACCCTGAATTTGTGCATCTACCGTTACAAAATATAACTGTGCGAGATCAACATCATACTCTGCCCACCAATAAGAATATGGAAGTTTTTTGGTCAAAATAACCCTTACAGAGCTTGCTTCATCCACACTCAACTCGACCTCCATCAATGACGACAAAGATGGCAAAACAGGTGTATCCGCGCTCAACTTATCAAACTTATTTACGGGTTTTCCCGCTGTGTTTTCTGTATTTTTTGCGTGTGCCATAGTCACAATTATTACCTCATTTTTATTAACGGTCAGTAAACATTCTCTGTAAACATCCAAAAGATGTCAAAATACGCTATGTATAAATATCTATGATTATACCCGAAACACACATTTCAACGCAAACTTTAACTATTTTTTAAGCAGTTAGAGGGACTAAAGGCCTCCACATACCTCAATTTGCAGGTGATAAACTACCCAATGTACGTGCAGGACCTCGAATAATAAGATTCAAGGGTTGCTGAGATAAAAAAGGAACGGTTTTGTTAAAAGACGCGACACGTTCAGGGTCTTCCATTGCAAAGAGAAAATCACGGTCATTCGTTCCACGTTTTAAACGAAAATAATCCAAAACAATTTGTTGATTTTCATCCCGCTTGTACTGACAAACGGCTCT
>JAESUK010000163.1 GCA_016763095.1 Alphaproteobacteria bacterium | reverse complement strand
TCTTTTCTCTTTACGGTCTTCAACACGTTCGTGATGTACTTCTTTTTTGTCTTCTATACGTTCTTTGCGATCCTCCACACGTTCTTGATGCGCTTCTTTTTTAGCTTCAAGACGTTCTTTGCGATTTTCTACGCGATCTTGATGTTCCTCTTTTTTAGCTTCAACACGCTCTTGATGCACAGCCCTCTGAGCCGCAAAACGGCCATCTTCCGCCATTGCTATACTTGGAAATGCCACAGCCGCCGTTGCTAAAGACAAAAGTGCTAACTTAGAAATACTAGAATTTTTCATGATGATCCTCTTCATTTTAAAACTGTTATAATTTTACCCTATAATAAATTATACGAACAAATGGTTAAAACCCTTCGATTTTAATTATACAGCCTTCAAGTGAAGAGGCGCTATTTGATAAAAATATGGCGTACCAAGGTATTCCTGAGTATTAGTAGATCTCTGCACTCCTTTATAGGCAAGACACAACCCAGACTTAAGATGAATTACTCTTTCTTCTCTATCTAGTGATAAAGGTATTTTTGAACAATTTTTCTGCCCCGTAATAGATTTTAAATGAGTTTCTTTTTCGCGCTTTGAAACTGTTTTAAAAATATAATCTCCTACAAACAATGCAGAGGGTCCCAATGTTTGTGCAACACCACCAGCAACAAGAGAAAAATCTTTAGACATATACCCTGTAACGGCTTGGCTAACACCACGACCTAACAATATAAGAGAAGGCATCATAAACAATGTTTGAAGAGTATGGTTGCTCACGGAACGAAAAGCTTTGTTTAAGCCCGTAGGACAATGCTTATCAGCAACTTGCTCATCTCCACTCCATAAATGAGAATCTTGAAGAAGGCGTTGATAGTCATCCCTCTGATTGTTTGCGCTACGCTTATATTCTTTACGTTTAAAAACACCTTCCAACTTATAATTAGCAGTACGCAAAGCATATGCTCCTAAGGCCATTAAACCGGGGAGAACATCTTTATCCATCATGCCGATATCATCATTACCAGAGAATAGCTTCCCTAAAGGCTGCCCACTATTTCCAGCAGCTGAAATAGCATTGTTCATTACTTCTCTTTTGGATTCCTCAAAACTATTATTCGCTTTGTTCAAATTACAAATCTGCCAAACATTACGTGCCATATTAAAGCAACCCGTACCAAAACGCCCCAAAACAGGTTTAATTTCTTCCTCAGCCATTTCCAACACAGCAGAAGTAGCCAGCCCCCCTCCACCAAGAAATTGAAAACCATGAAAGGCATACTTGTAAGGACGACTAATAAGAACTTTTTTTCTTTTTATAGCTTCTGAGTTTCTAAAAATTTGATCTTGATCATTAAGTGGCGGAAGATCAGCAGTTTTTAAGGCATGCACAAGAGCATGCGCAACTACATCTCTACGTGCATCCACATTTCTCGCATAAACATTCCTCAAAACTTTAGAAGAAACACTAACAGAGTCTTCTTCAGCAGATGCCCTCGCTTTAGATACAGCATATTTAAGCAGTATATATCTCACAACAAATATTACCTATTATTCCAAATCAGGAAAAAATAATAACATAATTTTATGTAAAGAAAAAGAATTTTGTATTCTATAGTGATTTAAGTTCCTGAGCTCTTAAAACTTTAAGCTCATCCCTTAACTTAGCCGCTTCTTCAAACTCAAGATTACCCGCCGCCAAATGCATTTTCTTATCCAGTATCTTAATCCGCTTTTTAATATCATCCAACGACATCAAGAACGTCTCTTGCTTACTATCCGCCATTTCACGGACTTTATCTCCACGGTCCCTTTGTTCAAAAACACCATCCAGCGCACTTTTAAGACTTTTCTTAATCGTAGAGGGTGTAATCCCATGGGCTTCATTATGAGCAATTTGTTTCACACGCCGTCGATCCGTTTCCTCAATCGCACCCTTCATAGAGTCCGTCATCTTATCTGCATAAAGAATAACTTTACTCTCAACATTTCGCGCTGCACGTCCAATGGTTTGAATAAGGGATGTTTTGGAACGAAGAAATCCCTCTTTATCCGCATCAAGGATCGCCATAAGCATGCATTCAGGAATATCCAACCCTTCACGCAAAAGATTGATCCCGACAAGGATGTCACATACACCTTCACGTAATTCTTGAATAATTTCTATACGCTCCAACGTATCAATATCTGAATGCATATATCGCACTTTCAGACCATGATCGTTCAGATATTCGGTCAAATCTTCTGCCATTTTTTTGGTCAACGTCGTCACCATGATACGCCCACCCTTGACAATGATTTTCTGCGCCTCATCCATCAAATCATCAATTTGGTTTTTGGTTGGATGAATTTCAATCGGTGGATCAATCAACCCCGTTGGACGAACAACCTGCTCAGCAAATACGCCACCTGCTCGCTCAAGCTCTTTCTCGCGCGGTGTGGCAGATACATATATAGTCTGCGAACGAAGCGCATCCCATTCCTCAAACTTTAATGGACGGTTATCCATCGCAACAGGCAAACGAAAGCCATACTCCACAAGCGTTGTTTTCCGAGATCTATCCCCATTATACATGCCACCAATTTGCGACAGCATTACATGGCTCTCATCCAAAAACATTAATGCATCATCGGGTAAGTATTCAATCAAGGTCGGAGGAGCTTCTCCAATGGCGCGCCCTGTTAGGTAACGTGAATAATTTTCAATTCCTTGACACATCCCCGTTGCTTGCAACATCTCCATATCGAATTGCGTGCGCTGTTCAAGGCGTTGCGCCTCTAAAAGCTTTCCATCCGCTTCAAACTCAGCCAGCCTTACTTTTAGGTCTTTCTTCATTTGCGCAATGGCTTGTGTAATGGTTGGTCCTGCAGTGACATAATGCGAGTTCGCAAAAATGCGCACGCCATTGAGCTCACTAAACTTTTCTCCCGTTAAAGGATCAAACTCAATAATAGACTCAAGCTCGTCCCCAAATAGAGAGAACCGCCACGCACGATCTTCAAAATGGGCAGGAAACAACTCAACAGTATCCCCTCTCACACGAAATGCACCGCGCTCAAACGCCATGTCATTGCGTTTGTACTGAAGGTCCACAAGCTTGGTAATTAACGTCTGGCGATCAATAATCTGATCCTTATGCAACTCAAACGTCATAGCGAAGTAATCTTCTTTCGACCCTATACCGTATATACATGACACCGAAGCAACAATAATCAAATCACGCCGTTCAAACAACGCACGTGTTGCCGCATGGCGCATACGATCAATTTGTTCGTTAATATCACTCTCTTTTTCAATGAAGGTATCTGTAC
The DNA here is from genome assembly GCA_016763095.1 of Alphaproteobacteria bacterium. Classification (GTDB taxonomy): domain Bacteria; phylum Pseudomonadota; class Alphaproteobacteria; order Micavibrionales; family Micavibrionaceae; genus UBA1850. The sequence goes on along the minus strand of JAESUK010000163.1, from coordinate 3,706 downwards.
GTGGGACATAGGCCTCTGGCTGATAGTAATCATAGTATGATACGAAATATTCAACCGCATTATCAGGAAAGAAAGATTTCATTTCTCCATATAATTGCGCCGCTAGCGTTTTATTGGGCGCAAGGATAAGCGCAGGACGCTGAGTTTGCTCTATCACATGCGCCATTGTGAAGGTCTTCCCCGTTCCTGTTGCGCCTAAAAGAACCTGATCGGTCAAGCCGTCATTGATCCCATTCACGAGTTGTTTAATCGCCGCGGGCTGATCCCCTGCTGGCGAAAACTCGGAATGTATCTTAAAAGGCTTACTCTGATCGCACTGATCAGCCGTTGCTTGGGATAGTTCGACGTTACCACGCATAACGATAGATATAGAACGTTATAGAACAACGATCAAACAAAATGCTTTGCGAAAGCACCCTTTCACGTTAAATTTTGACATAATATAGAAAATGTGGTTTATAGTTGATATAAATGAAGCACCTTACGGATGCTTCAAGGAACCGGCCAATGATAAAAGACTCATTCACATCACAAGCAGGACAACAATTCTTACGTCGTGTCTTCCAAGTTATCTCGGAGACTTCGCAGATCATTGAAACCCGTAAAAAACGCGCCACCACAATAGGTGTTGAATCTGCACAAGATCAGTCCGTTGAAAGTGTAAACCAACAACTCATCGTCGCAAAAACAGGGGGTGCTGTATATATCAATGACATAAATACGCTTGGTGAGATTGCGATTGCCAATAGTAAAAGATCAAAAAATAAACTGTTTCATGACCATGATTTCACAAAGAATGTACGTGATCTCAAGATACTATTCGATCTTCTGGACGACCCTATAAAAAGACACAGCTTTCTTGAAACCCCAGAAAACAAGATCGAAACACCGGCTATTGGAACACCTCCACACCGTGCAGAAGTAATCCCCATTAAGCGCTAGGCAACAGATCTTGAATTTTTCTATCAATAGTGTACTATTCAACGACACAAAATTATAATCTTGTACGAGAGAAAACACCCTTACCCTGTGGAGGGAAGAATGGTAAAACTCAACAAACACTTCGCAATAGACACAAGACAGAGCTCTCACATTGTATACTCTGGGCATTTTTTAAAGCAACGCGCCCTCAACGCCGTTGATGCCGAGATCATCAGACTAAGCCACCCAGAAGAAAATGAGAGTGAAATACACTCAATCACACGCCCTTTTTACCTGCATGAGGCAAGGCATACGAAACGACGTTTAAAACTTTTTCAAGATGATGTATATTCAAAAGCAATAAAGATATTTGAAATTCAGGGCAAGTACCCCTTCAAAACCAATCATAATTACACAGCCGATATATCCGAGCTCCTTGAAACTCTAGAGGAACCTGAGGCGATACTGATATATACTGAATGGGAACAAAAAAGAGACGCCCAAAAAGCAACGCCAAGACCTCACTTAAATTCAAATTATGGCTAAACTAGCACCATATTCTGCACTGTGTTCTAGCTTTAATTTCTCAAACCCTGAAATTATACTCTCCGCCTTGTCTACAATTGATATTCAGAGAGGGAAAAACCTACGAGAAGATATCCATGAAGTTTTTGAAAAATATAACAAAGCCTGCTCAATCTTAAACTACATTGAGATCATTTACGGAGAAGGACATGATAAACGGCTTCTAAACCGCGAGACAAAACTTCACCGCTCAGAAAAATGGCTCTCACAATTTAACAATGCTGCCTATAGCAACAGAGGGCTACTAATCCTTACAACAATCGCGCGATTACAAAACAAAACACCCAATATTCAATCACCCCTTATCGACCCTGACCTCTATCGTACAATGCCCGCCTATGCCGATACTGTTTTTTCTCATCTCAAAAATCCAGATAGTATCATCCGTATTCTACAAGACATGACAGAAAACAAATCTCAAAAATCCTCTTCCCAAAATTTTGCTAATATACTACCTTTTCCAAAGTAAGGTCCGAAACGAGAGAAGATGATATATGCCCAATTCAACAACAGCAACAAAGCACCTGCTAACAAGACGTTCCACATCCATCCGTAATATGGTTGACCCCGCTCCCTCCCAAGAAGATCTAAAGACAATTTTGAAAATCGGGGCACGCGTTCCCGATCACGGAAAACGCGCACCTTGGTACTTTATTGTCTTTGATGAACAAGCCCGCAAAGACATCGCACCTCTACTTCGAGAATCTTACAAACAAGAAGACCCAAACGCCACAGATGCAAAACTAGATTTAGAGTCTGAACGCTTTCTTCGCGCACCCCTTGTCATTGGTGTCATAAGTCGTATCCGTGAGGCAAAACACCCTATGTGGGAACAAGTTTTATCAGCAGGCGCTGTGTGCTTAAACCTCTGTCACGCCGCTCACGCTCTTGGCTATGGAGCAAACTGGCTCACTGAATGGTACAGCTTTAATGATCACTTTAAAAAAGGCTTGGGACTAGACGAACGCGACAATGTGGCAGGTTTCATTTATATTGGTACGCCAACATGCTCAAATGAGGAACGCGAACGCCCTTATCTCTCAAAAATTGTGACGCACTGGTCTCCTGACACGCCCCTCAACAAAGGGGATAAAGAGTATAACCAGCCAAAATTTGGATTACCAAAACAGGGCGTAAAGTTCCCAGACTAAGATTTTGGTCTCAAAGTTGGGAAACAAATAACATCACGAATATTGTGTGAATCTGTCAAGAGCATCACCAAACGGTCAAGCCCCATACCCCAACCCGCAGTTGGGGGCAGACCATATTCAAGCGCTGTGATGAAATCTTCATCAAGCAATTGTGCTTCATCATCACCTTGCTCTGCAAGTTTGGCTTGTCCTTCAAAACGCTCGCGTTGGATCGCTGGGTCATTAAGCTCAGTAAACGCATTTGCTACTTCCCAACCATTCACAAAACTCTCAAAACGCTCAACCACACGAGGGGTATCACGATGATCTTTTGCCAAAGGAGAAATTTCAAACGGATGATTTGTTACATGTGTCGGTTGCACAAGCGTGTGTTCTACCTTTTCATCAAAGCATGCTTCAACAATCTGTCCCCAGTTTGCGGTCTCTTCCGTATGAACACCAACCTTCAACGCTGCTTCACGCGCGGATTCTGCTGTTTCAATAGCCATAAAATCAATGCCTGTTTCATCCTTCACAAGATCACACATAGAACGGCGCTTCCAAGGAGAGCCAAAATCAATATTACGTCCATCAATTTCAATCACACGTGATCCATGAATATGCTCAACAGTTTTACCCACTAAATCTTCAATCAAATCCATGATGTCGTAATAATCTTTATACGCATGATAGCCTTCAATAGACGTAAACTCAGGGTTATGCTTAATCGAAACACCTTCGTTACGGAAACAACGGTTAATTTCAAACACGTCATCAGCCAACCCACCAACGACCAAACGTTTAAGATATAGCTCCGGTGCAACACGAAGGAAAAAATCATGATCCAGCGCATTATAATGCGTCACAAAGGGCTTCGCAGACGCGCCGCCCATAATTGGATGAAACATTGGTGTTTCAACTTCCAAACAGCCCATATCTTCCATGTAACGACGAATAAACGAGATGATTTTTGAACGCCCACGCAATGTCTCACGGCTTTTTTCATTCACGATCAAATCAACATAACGTTGGCGATAACGTTGCTCAACATCACTTAAACCATGATGCTT
>JAESUK010000162.1 GCA_016763095.1 Alphaproteobacteria bacterium | reverse complement strand
TTTTTCGTGGGTATTTATATCAATATTCGCAGTTTCTAAGTGCCAGTTTGCAGAAGGAAATGGCGTTGGGATGCCATATGGGTAAGCGATGAGCGTATGTGTTTTTAGATCAGCAGTGGTTTCTGGTCTACCATGTTGATCAAGATATTCTTTTGATGCGACGAGACTGAATTGAATGTCTTTTAACTTTTTTTGGATATGGTCTTGCTGTTTTGGTGTAAACAGACGAATGGCGACATCGGCCTCCCTCATATCAAGGTTTAAAATGCGGTCTGTCTCTAATATTTTTAGTTGAATGTCTGGGTGTTGCTTGTTGAACTTTGGAAGAATAGGGAACAGCCATGACGCCGTCATCATCTCTGAGGCGGTAATTGTAAGTGCGCCCTCTGAATTACTTTTCGTATCTTTTATTTTCTTCTCAACCCCAGAGAGTTGTTTTAATATGATGGAGACGGTGGCTTGTAACAATTCTCCCTGTTCTGTAAGGGTGAGCCCTCGGGCATGGCGGTGAAAGAGGTGTGTGTTTAACTCGTCTTCAAGACTACTTATTTTTCTGGAGATAGAGGGTTGTGTTAGTCGCAGTTGATCTGCTGCGTGGGTGAAGCTTCCTACCTCTGCAACGGCATAGAACGCTTTTAATTTATCCCAATCCATACTAGCTGTTCCTGTTTGCCGTTACTCTGCTGCGTGCTCCGCAATAAGGTCTTCTTGTTCAGAAAGGAAACGATCAGCTTCAAGTGCTGCCATACAGCCCATACCTGCTGCTGTGACGGCTTGACGGTAGACTTTATCCTTCACATCCCCCGCAGCATACACACCGTCTATGGAGGTTAGGGTGGAGTCTGGCGTGGTTATGATATATCCCGCTTCGTCCATCTTTAACTGACCCTTGAAGAGTTCTGTTGCAGGATCATGTCCAATGGCAACAAATATTCCATCAACATCCAAGGTGCTTTCCTCATTTGTTTTGAGGTTTTTAAGTTTTACTCCTGTCACCCCTGGTGTGCCTTCTTCGCCATGGGCAACGCCAATGATATCTGTCACGGCTGTATCCCATAGGCATTCAATTTTTTCGTTTTTGAATAGGCGCTCTTGCATGATTTTTTCAGCGCGTAGAGTATCACGACGGTGAATAAGCGTTACTTTGCTTGCGAAGTTTGTCAAGAATAACGCTTCTTCAACAGCGGAGTTTCCTCCACCAACAATGGCGACGTCTTTTCCACGGAAGAAAAATCCGTCACATGTTGCGCACGCGGAGACACCAAGTCCTCTAAACTTTTCTTCAGCAGGGAGCCCCAACCAGCGGGCTTTTGCACCTGTGGAGATGATAACTGTGTCTGCTATGTATGTTGCTCCGTCATCGCCCTTACAAACGAATGGTCGTTTTGATAAATCAATATCTGTGATGAGGTCGTGGATCATCTCTGTTCCAACATTGGCAGCTTGACCTTTCATTTGTTCCATAAGCCATGGACCTTGAATAAGATCGGCAAAGCCTGGATAGTTCTCTACCTCTGTGGTGATCATTAACTGTCCACCAGGCTCAAGCCCAAGGACTTGAACCGGTTTAAGGTTCGCGCGTGCCGCGTAAATTGCTGCTGTGTAGCCCGCAGGGCCTGATCCAATAATTAGAACTTTTGTTCTAATTTCTTTTTTTATATTTTCTGTGCTCATAAGCAAAGACTTTAAGGATTAAAACAAATCTGGCAATTGTTTTTTGATCTCATTGGCAACTAGCTGTGAATCATTTAGGGGGCGGTATTTCCATGCTTCTAATTTGCCTTCAAAAATACGCATTCCGCCATGATCTATGAGGTTGTTTTGTAGCTTTTTAATGCGCCCTAATTTGCCTGTTTCTTTTAAAGGAATCATGTAGGTCGGTTTTCCTGTTGTACAGCTTTCTGAAAGCATAGAGGTACTGTCAGACGTCGCTAGAATTATATCTGCCCATGCCAAAAATCCAAAATATGGATTGGGTGTTGTTTCGTCCCAAATGTAAGTGTTTTTCCTATCAAGTGAGGTGCGGATGTAATCAGCCACTTCTTTTGGGGTTCTGCGGGACATGGTGACCATCAAGCTTACTTTGTTGTCCGTTTGGAGTGTTTTGAGGTCGTTTACAAACCTTTTGGTGGTTCTCATGTCAAATGTATAGGCTTTGCTGTTCCCGCCTATTAACACGGCGAGACGGGGTGAGGGTAAATCTCCAAGCAGAGGGAATTGTTTCTTTCCTTCTTGTAATGTTTTTACCGTAATTCTGTTTGGTGTTGCCTTTGTGACAATCACATTTCCCCCACGTGTCTTGTCATGTTCAGGTAATGTGACTAAATCAAAGTGCTTTGGTGATATCCGTGGGTCGAGAACATGGAGCGTTTTTGTCGCTCCGTTGCTTTGTTTCTTTATGTAGCGACTTGCCGCGATGGCTTTGCGTCCGCCCGTGATAAGAATATCCGGGTATGGTGCAGAAATATCATCCCCTATGAAGGTGCTTTTGCGCTCTAGCCCCAGATATGGTGATAAGGATTTCCATGGTTCTTGTAGTGTCACTGTTTTCACTGTTGGTTTTAGCCCCAACATTTCAGCGATTCCGACACATTGGTTTTCCGTTCCCTTTATCCCCTCAGTGATAATCCAGCAAGAAGGTAATGTCTTTATGGTTTTTGTACTTTTATTCATTTTTTCTAATGGAAATTATAATAAAATTATCATGAAATAACGCTTGCGATTTGGTGCACGCCTCTTTATACCATGCATAGTTTATAAAGAAAGAGCAGATATATGGCCCGCATCAAACTAGATAAAATAGACCGTAAAATTTTGGCAAACCTTCAAAATAGTGGACGTATGACTAACGTTGACCTTGCGAAGGAAGCGGGTATCTCTGCTCCACCATGTCTTAGACGTGTGCGTGCGTTGGAAGATGCGGGGTTTATTAAGAGCTATCATGCCCGTCTTGATAATAAAGCGCTTGGTTATGGTGTTACAATCTTTGCGAAGGTGAAGCTTGAAAGCCATGCTGATACAGAGCTAAAAGCATTTGAAAAAGCCTGTGCTGATTGGGATTGTGTAAGAGAATGTTGGATGTTGACAGGAGATACAGATTTCTTGCTAAAGATTGTCGCCAGAGATTGGGATGATTACCAACAGTTCCTTACAAATCAACTGACGGCAAGTCCGAATATCTCTGGTGTTAAATCATCACTGTCGATTCGTGCGAGTAAAGAAGAAACAGGTATTCCTGTTGATGCCTGCTAGAAACAATTCCTAATTATCTTATTTATAGCTGACACTTAAAATTTCGTAATCAGTTTTACCCTTTGGTGTTGTAATGCTAACGCTGTCTTCGACAGATTTTCCTATAAGCGCGCGTGCAACGGGTGAGGTTAGGGATATTTTCCCTTGCTCTGCATTCGATTCGTACTTTCCTACGATTTGAACTGTTTTCTCTTCATCCGTGTCTTCGTCAACGATGATTACCGTTGCGCCGAACTTGACCGTATCGCCTGTGAAGAGTGAAAAATCAATGATTTGAGCGGTAGAGAGAACGGCTTCTAGCTCTTTAACTCTGCCTTCAATGAAGCTCTGACGTTCACGCGCCGCATGATATTCAGCGTTCTCTGAAAGATCCCCATGTTCACGTGCTTCTGCAATCGCTGCAATAACAGCAGGGCGTTCAACAGACTTCAAGTTTTTAAGTTCTGATTCAAGTGTTTTGTGCCCAGCAGGGGACATCGGTATTTTATCCATGGTTATTCTCTATTTTGATTTGTTTAACTAAAAAACCCCGCAACGAGGCGGGATATTTTATGGAAGCTTAATGCTATTTTAAATTCGGGTCAAGGTCGCAGGTTTATGCCGCGTCTTCTTTCTGATCTTCTTTAAAATAATCTTGAAGAGGAGCAACGCTAATTTCTTTTGAGCTCTGTGCTCGTATAGCTTGTACACCCGCTTTTGCGGCAGAGATAAGCGTGTAGTACGGAATTTTGCTCATCAATGCATTTCTACGTATGCTCATAGAATCGGCCATTGCCTGAGGGCCTTTGGTGGTGTTAATCATAAATTGGATATCACCATTGATAATGGCATCGACGACGTGGGGCTGTCCTTCCATCACTTTATTGATGCGGATGACATCAAGTCCTGATTTTTGGAGATGAGCACATGTTCCGCCTGTGGCAATAATTTGAAAGCCCATATCAATAAGGTCTGTTGCAATCTCTGTTATTGCGTTTTTGTCGCTGTCTTTCACTGAGAGGAAAACCGTTCCGCTTGACGGAAGGAATGTTCCAACCCCCAATTGTGATTTTAGGAATGCTTGTGCGAAGTTTCTGTCTAAGCCCATGACTTCCCCTGTTGATTTCATCTCCGGTCCGAGAAGCGGGTCTACGCCTTGGAATCTGTTGAATGGGAATATTGGCGCTTTTACGGCAACGTGCTCCGTGCTCATGCCTTTTAAAACGCCTTGTGCTTGGAAGCTTGAGAGTCGTTCTCCTGCCATCACACGTGCTGCGATCTTGGCTACAGGCACGCCCGTTGCTTTCGCGAGGAAGGGAACTGTTCTTGAGGCACGAGGGTTTACTTCAATGATGTGAATGTCGTATTCACCAGAATCACGATTGCGTTTGCACGCGAACTGAACGTTCATGAGGCCTTTTACCTTTAAAGCGAGGGCAAGTGTCCTTGTTTGCTTCTCAAGCTCACACACGGTCCTGTATGGGAGCGAGTGAGGGGGAAGTACACAGGCACTATCACCTGAGTGAATACCAGCCTCTTCAATGTGTTCCATGATTCCTGCAACATAAACGTCTTTGCCGTCGCATATTGCATCAACGTCAATCTCGATAGCTTCTTTGAGGTAACGGTCAAGAAGAACAGGGTTGTTGCCTGAAACTTTCATGGCCGTGTGGACGTATTTTTGTAGTCCTTCCATGTTGTGAACGATTTCCATGCCTGAGCCACCAAGAACATATGATGGACGCAGAACAAGTGGAAAACCAAGTTCTTCTGCCTGTTTAATTGCTTCTTCAGAAGATGAGGCGAGGGCGTTTGGTGGCTGGCGAAGTTTAAGCTTCTTGATAAGTTTTTGGAAGCGTTCGCGATCTTCTGCTAGGTCAATTGCATCAGGATCAGTTCCTAAGATTGGAATGCCCTCTTTTTGCAAACGTTCAGCAAGTTTCAACGGTGTTTGTCCACCGAGTTGTACGATCACGCCCGTGATCTTACCTTTTTCGTTCTCTGCGTGAATAAGTTCGATTACGTCTTCTTCTGTAAGTGGTTCGAAGTAGAGGCGATCTGCTGTTTCTGGGTCGGTTGAAACGGTTTCTGGGTTACAGTTCACCATGATTGTTTCATAGCCAGCTTCTTTAAGTGCGTAAGCGGCATGGACACAGCAATAGTCAAATTCAATGCCTTGACCAATACGGTTAGGACCACCACCGAGTATGACAATTTTCTTTTTGTCTGTGTGCTCGATTTCATTTCTTGCAGGGGTTAGACCATTGCCTTCATAGGTGCTGTACATGTATGGCGTAAGGGATGGGATTTCCGCTGAACAGGTGTCGACACGTTTATAAACAGGACGTACCGAATGTGAAATACGTGCTTTTCTCACTTTTTCTTCGCTTACACCAACAAGGTCAGCAAGGCGTTTATCTGCAAAGCCTAAACGCTTAACTGCCATCCAGCCCTCAGAAGATGTCGGTAAACCTTTGTCTCTTATCCCATTTTCAACGTTTACAATGTTTTGAATGCGTTCAAGTACCCATGGGTCATATTTTGTAATCTCGTGAATATCTTCCAAGCTCATACCAAGACGTATCGCCTGTGCTATATAGAGAATGCGTTGTGGTGTGGCTTTGGACAATACCGCACGTATTTGATCTGGGTGCGGTGTGACTTGATCTTTTGACGGGTTACCAATTGGCATGTCATCAAATCCGCTTAAACCTTTTTCTAAAGAGCGCAGTGCTTTTTGCATGGATTCTTCAAAGTTACGACCAATTGCCATGGCTTCTCCAACAGACTTCATTGCTGTTGATAGGTTGTTGTCTGCACCTTTGAATTTTTCGAATGTGAAGCGTGGGATTTTCGTTACAACATAGTCGATTGTTGGCTCGAATGATGCTGGTGTTTTGCCACCCGTAATATCGTTTGAAAGCTCGTCTAGTGTATATCCAACGGCGAGTTTGGCTGCGATTTTAGCAATCGGAAAGCCCGTTGCCTTTGACGCTAGGGCAGAGGAACGGCTCACGCGTGGGTTCATTTCAATTACAATCATACGCCCTGTTTTTGGCTCAATGGCGAACTGGCAGTTTGATCCTCCTGTTTCAACACCAATGATACGCAAAATTGCTAAAGACGCATTCCGCATGATTTGGTATTCTTTGTCAGTGAGTGTTAGGGCAGGGGCTACTGTAATGGAGTCTCCTGTGTGAACCCCCATTGGATCAATGTTTTCAATGGCACAGATGATGATGGCGTTATCGTTTTTATCGCGAACAACTTCCATTTCATATTCTTTCCACCCAAGAAGACATTCTTCGACAAGAATTTCGGTGGTCGGAGAGGCATCGAGACCTTCTTTCACGATGTTTTCAAATTCATCGCGGTTGTAAGCGATTCCTCCGCCTGTTCCACCCAATGTAAATGAAGGGCGAATAATGGCAGGAAGTTTTGTTTCTTTAAGTGCTTCCTTTGCTTCTTCAAGATTATGAGCAATGACGCTGATTGGGGAGTCTAATCCAAGCTCATCCATGCAGTTTCTAAATTTTTCACGGTCTTCAGCTTTTTCGATGGCTTCGCTTGTCGCACCAATCATTTCAATGCCGAGGCGCTTAAGTGTGCCGTCTCCTTCAAGAACAAGAGCGATGTTCAATGCCGTTTGTCCACCCATTGTTGGAAGAAGTGCGTCAGGGCGTTCTTTCTCTAAAATCTTTGTCACCACTTCTGGCGTGATTGGCTCGATGTATGTGGCATCTGCTAAATCAGGGTCTGTCATGATTGTCGCAGGGTTAGAATTTACCAATATAATGCGATAGCCTTCTTCACGCAGTGCTTTACATGCTTGAGCGCCAGAGTAATCAAATTCACAGGCCTGTCCGATGATGATAGGTCCTGCGCCGATGATGCAGATCGATTTTATGTCAGTTCTTTTTGGCATGATTTTCTTTTCTATATTCTATTTAAGCATCTCAGCGAAACGGTTGAAGAGGTAGTGGCTGTCTTGTGGACCAGGAGAAGCTTCCGGATGGTACTGCACAGAAAAGACAGGTTTGTCTTTTAAGCGAAGCCCTTCGTTTGATCCATCAAACAGACTGGTATGTGTGACTTCAACATTATCAGGAAGGCTGTCTTCAATGACTTCAAATCCGTGGTTTTGGGATGTGATTTCAACGGTTCCCGTTGCAAGGTCTTTGACTGGGTGGTTTGCCCCGCGGTGTCCTAAATGCATTTTCTTGGTTTTACCACCAAGGGCAAGTGCCAACATTTGGTGACCGAGACATATTCCAAAAATGGGGATGTCGTTCTCGATTAATGTTTTAATGGTTGGTACGGCATATTTTCCAGTGGCAGCGGGGTCACCAGGTCCGTTGGACAGAAATAAACCATCTGGCTTTAATGCTAAAATGTCATTTGCAGGTGTGTTGGCAGGAACAACTGTTACTTTTGCGCCAGTATGCGCCAAACATCTTAGGATGTTGAGTTTTGCGCCAAAATCCATTGCCACAATGTGTTTGTCAGTTTTTGTTTGTGTGCCGTGACCGTTTTCACGAGACCAAAGTGTTTCGCTCCATTCATATGGTGCGTCACATGTTACCTCTTTTGCAAGGTCACTTCCTTCAAGCCCTGACCATGATTCGAGTTCGGTATTGAGTGCATCTAAATCAAAGTCACCATCATAATTTACTGCAATGATTGCGTTAGGTGCGCCATTGTCACGAATGTCTTGGGTGAGGGCGCGGGTGTCTAGCCCTGTGATTCCGCAGAGGTTGTTCTCTTTAAGCCATTCATCTAAGTGCTGTGTTGAGCGCCAGTTTGATGGGTTTGTGATAGGTTCTCTGATGATTAATCCGCGCGCGGCAGGATTAAGCGTTTCTATATCTTCAATGTTTGTACCAACATTTCCGATATGTGGAAATGTAAAGTTGATGATTTGCCCCGCGTAACTTGGGTCTGTCAGGATTTCCTGATAGCCAGTCATAGATGTATTGAAACATATCTCGCCAAGTTTTTGCGTTTGGGCACCTATGCCGTATCCCCAAAATAACTGCCCGTTATCTAATAGGAGTACTGCAGTTGCATTTTTTGGTCTTGTAAAGCTTGAAAAATCAGGCATGATTTCCTTTCCAGTGTATTTTGTTTAGCACAATTTTGTCTAAGGGCACTGGAAAATCATTGTAATACCTAAACTGAGTAAAAAAGAAAAGCAAAAAATTAAAAATGTCAGAAAAACGCACAGAATTAAATAATTCTCTTAAAATTTCCCTTAAAGCTAAAGAGAAAGTTAAAACATCGACTGTTCGACTTATTAATGCTGCGATTAAGGATAGAGACATTGCTGCACGTGGAAAAGGAAACACGGATGGCATTGCCGATGATGAGATTTTGTCCCTGTTACAATCCATGATTAAACAGAGGAAAGAATCCTTTAAAATTTATAGGGACGCTGAGCGTATGGATTTGGCGGAGCGCGAATAAGAAGAAATTGGTATTATCCAAGAATTTTTGCCACAACAGCTCGGAGAAGATGAGCTTAAAGGCATTATCAAAACTATTGTTGCTGAAATAGACGCCACCGATATCAAAGATATGGGGAAAGTTATGGGCGTCCTAAAAGGTAAATATGCGGGTCAATTGGATATGGGGAAAGCAAGTGCGCTTGTGAAGGGCGTATTGGGCTAATTAGCTTAATTTCTCTGTTTATCTCTGCTCTGTTTATCTGCTATAGATAGTGCCATGTCGATTTCACCACGGTTTTTAGAAGATATTAGAGGGCGCCTCACTCTGTCAGAAGTGATTGGGCGTCGTACAAAAGTTACGCGCGCTGGGCGCGAGTTCAAAGCCTGCTGTCCGTTTCATAAGGAAAAAACACCTTCTTTTACAATTAATGATCAAAAACAATTTTATCACTGCTTTGGGTGTGGGGCGCATGGAGATGTGATTGGATTCACCATGCAACATGATAATTTATCATTTGTTGAAGCGGTTGAAACCCTTGCGGCACAAGCTGGTTTACAAATGCCTAAGCCTGATCCTGCCTTCATTGAAAAAGAAAAACGTGCCAAAGATTTGTATGCTGTTGTTGATGCTGCCTGCACATGGTTTGAGCAACAGTTGTCCGAATCATCGCACCGAGATGTTTTTGATTATTTACTTAAGCGTGGAGTTTCCGAAAACTCTATAAGCTCTTTTCGGATTGGTTATGCGCCGTCGGATGGTCAAGGGCTTCGTACTTATATGATAGATAAGGGCTTTGAAGATAAAGATATGATAGAGGCGGGTGTTCTGCGTGTTTCTACAAAGGGAGGAAATCCATACTCGTTCTTTCGTGATCGTGTGATGTTTCCTGTGAGTGATCGACGTGGACGTGTTGTTGCATTTGGTGGGCGTGTATTGCCTGATCACATGCGCTCGCCACAGCAAGGTGACTTTACACCGCCTAAATATATAAATTCAGCTGATACACCCTTGTTTCATAAAGGACGTATGTTGTTTGGTGAGTCTCATGCACGTCAGGCGGCGAGAGACGGGCATACACCGATTGTCGTTGAAGGTTACTTGGATGTGATTGCATGCCATCAGGCAGGCTTGCAGGGCGCTGTAGCGCCCCTTGGAACAGCGATGACGGAAGATCAAATCATGTCGCTTTGGTCGATGATTACCAAAGAGGAAAAAGTACCTGTGCTCTGTTTCGATGGAGATAATGCTGGGCGACGTGCGGCGGAACGTGCATGTGAACGCATGATTCCATTGTTGAAACCTAATCACAGTGCGCTTCTCGCCTTCCTGCCCGATGGGGAAGACCCCGATAGTTTTCTACAAAATAAAGGGAAGCGTGCTTTTGTTGCTCAGCTTCAAACGGCACTGACACTTTCTGAGTTTTTGTGGAATATGAATGTTGGGGAGAAAACATATCAAACGCCAGAGAGCCGTGCGGGATTAGAGATGCAGTTGAATCAACTTGTTTCTCAAATCCAAGATTCGTCTGTCCAGCATCATTACAAATCAGCATTTAAAAATAAACTGTGGGAGTTCTTTAAACCAAAGTTTAATGCTTCGAAAGGTGCAAAGAGTGGACGTTGGAAAGGGACGAATAAAACGAACGGTGCGTCTGATCGGCATGTTCCTTTGCATCGCCCCGCACGATCACAGAAGCATGCGAGAAATGTTTCTATTATGTTGGCAACATTGATTAATCATCCATATATTTTGTTGGATGTTGCTGAAAACTTGGAAGGTTTAAGCGGGCTAAGTGATGAAGCCCACCAGATCAGTGATAGCATCTATGGTTGGTACTCTGAAAAACAAGAAAATGGTGAGAATTTACTTGACTCTGAGGAGCTAAAACACCATTTAAGTGAGGTTGGATTAGAAGAGGCTGTTAATGACCTTCTAAACCCGCGTGTTTACGCACATGCGTCATTTGCACGGTCGGATGCTTCGGAAGAGAAGGCGCGACAAGGATTAAGCGAAATGATAGGGCGCATTGGGAATGCACAATTGGAAGATGATTTGAAGATGGCTCAAAGAGAATTATTGCTTAATTTTTCTCCTGAAGCAGAGGCAAGAGTGTTGGAAATGCGCCGTTTACTGGAAGAAAGCCGTAGCATCATGTCCAGTGCGCAGGTATTGTAAGGCACCTTATTGAAATCATCTTTTGTCAAGTCACTGAAAATACGTTCTAATGATGCGTTATGAATGTGATTCGTTTGTTGGATATTCAAGAACATAAAAGCAAAGATTATAAAGATAGACCATGGCAGATAAAAAAGATCAAGAAACAGAAGAACCAGTTAAAGTAACTCGTGCGAAAAAGGGATCTTTAGCGTCGATTATGAAGAAGCTGATAACCTCGGGTAAAAAGCGAGGTTTTATCACGTATGACGAGATTAATGATGTCTTGCCTTCAGATGATTTTGATTCAGAACAAATTGAAGATGCTATGTCAGCTATTTCTGAGATGGGTATTCAGCTTGTTGAAAAAGAAGATGATTACGAGGAAGAAGCAGAAGAGTACAACGCTTCAGGTAACATTAAAGATGATGATACTGGGCGTACTGATGATCCTGTAAGAATGTACCTTCGTGAGATGGGCTCTGTTGAGTTGTTATCTCGTGAAGGTGAAATTGTGATTGCAAAGCGTATTGAAGCTGGTCGTGAGTTGATGATTGGCGGGATGTGTGAAAGCCCACTCGCGATTGAATCTATTTTTGCTTGGCACAAAGCGTTGCTTGATGAAGAAATTCTTCTCCGTGATATTATTGATTTGGATGCAACATATGGCGTTAAGCATGCGGCAATGAACAATAATAACAACGCGAACAATGCTAAAAATTCAAATAATAATGATGCGAATAAGGCAGATGATAAGAAGACTGCTGAAAAATCAGATGATAAGTCAGACAAAGAAAAATCAGAGTCTAAGGACGGTGATGATGAGGATGAAGAAGAAGAGGTAAACGTTTCTCTTGCCGCTATGGAAGAAGAGGTGATGCCAAAAGTTCTTGAGCTTTTCACCAAAATTAAAAAAACTTATAAGAAAATGCAGAAGATACAGATTGTCCGTTTGGAAGCTGTGCAAAAAGGTGACGAACCTGAAGCAAAATCGAATAAGAAATATGACGACCTTAAAAAAGAAATGGTTGGCTTGATGAATGACGTGCATTTGAACAATGCGCGTATTGAACAAGTTATTGATTGTCTTTACGGGATGAGCCGTAAGTTGGTTACAATTGAAGGTCGCATTATGCGTGTGGCTGTTAAGTGTAAGGTTAAGCGTCAAGATTTTCTTGATAATTACTATGGAACAGAGCTTGATCCGTCATGGCTGGATAATCTTGCAAAGCTTAAAGGTAAGGGCTGGAAAGACTTTGTTGCAAATCACCGTATGGAGATTAACGACCTTAAAGACGAGATTTCTGAAGTTGCTGAGGAAGCTATGCTTCCAATTTCTGAATTCCGCCGTATCGTGGAAACTGTTAAAAAGGGTGAGAAAGAAGCGGGACGTGCGAAAAAGGAAATGGTTGAAGCCAATCTTCGTCTTGTGATTTCAATTGCGAAAAAATATACAAACCGTGGATTACAATTCTTGGATCTTATTCAGGAAGGAAACATTGGTTTGATGAAGGCGGTTGATAAGTTTGAATACCGCCGTGGTTACAAATTCTCAACCTATGCTACATGGTGGATTAGACAAGCTATTACGCGTTCTATTGCTGATCAAGCGCGTACAATCCGTATTCCTGTGCACATGATTGAGACGATCAATAAGATCGTTCGTACATCACGTCAGATGATCCATGAAATCGGGCGCGAGCCAACACCGGAAGAACTTGCAGAGCGCCTTCATATGCCTGTTGAAAAGGTACGTAAGGTTCTTAAAATTGCAAAAGAACCTGTGTCTCTTGAAACACCAGTTGGTGACGAAGAAGATTCAAGCTTGGGTGACTTTATTGAAGATAAGAATGCGTTGCTTCCTGTGGATGCGGCCGTTCACTCTAATCTTCGGGAAACAACAACCCGTGTTTTGTCATCATTGACCCCTCGTGAGGAACGCGTGCTTCGTATGCGTTTTGGTATAGGTATGAACACGGATCATACTTTGGAAGAGGTTGGTCAGCAGTTTAATGTTACACGTGAACGTATTCGTCAAATTGAAGCAAAAGCGCTTCGTAAACTGAAGCATCCAACGCGTAGTAAAAAACTTAGAAGTTTCCTTGATACATAAGTTGTTTTTGGTATATATACTACTCCATTAGGTGGGGCCTGTAGCTCAGTTGGTTAGAGCTATCCGCTCATAACGGATCGGTCGGC
>JAESUK010000022.1 GCA_016763095.1 Alphaproteobacteria bacterium | reverse complement strand
TAAATGTACTATTTGAATTATTAAAAGAACATCCTATGTATGCAAGTTTCATCTTCGAATCATTGGATGAAGACTTTACAGGAAAAGACTCTCTCAAAATTGATTACGAAACGAGACTTGGATTAATTAAGTCCTTCTTCCTTGAGATTGATGATTCTGAACTTCTTTCTTCTCCTTCTGTGATTTTATCGAAGGTGAGGTTGCTTAAAGTTCAAAACCGAATTGAAGAAGCACATAAATTAATTGAAGGTTTTGTAAAAGTTAATAAAAACTCCTCAGAAACTTTGGGAGTCGAATTATCGGTGATTCCATTGATGTGGTCATAAAAGGTGATGACGGGGTTTGGCTTTTCGAAGAACGCCGGCTTGTCGTGGCTTTTAAGGGGGAGTGAAAAAAATGAAGTTGATAACATTTAACTATAAAAATAATCAGCGAATTGGGGCGCTTGTTGATGAAGAAATTATTGATTTGACGCAAGCGGATAGTAAGCTGCCCAATGATATGGTGCGATTGCTGGACGGGGGAAGTGAGGCACTGGAAGTCGTGAGGAAAGTCATCGCGTCATGTAAAGAGCGTATTCCCCTTGCGGATGTTAAATTATGCGCACCGATCCCCAGAGCGCGCAAATTTCTAGGGCTGGGTTTGAGTTATCGGAGCCATGTGGAGGAAATTAAGAATAGCGGTTTGGATATTGTTATTCCCGATAATCAGGTTTGGTTTAATAAGCAGGTTAGCTGCATAACGGGTCCTTATGATCCTATTCATATGCCGCGTGTATCGACGGCCTTTGATTATGAAGGTGAAATGGCTGTGGTTATTGGGAAGCGATGTCGTCATGTACCTGCTGATAAAGGGCATGAGGTTGTGGCAGGATATATGGTTACCAATGATTTAAGTGTTCGGGATTGGCAAATGCGGTCGCCAACAGCGATGCTGGGAAAGTCCTTTGATACTCATGGCCCTATTGGTCCGTGGATTACTTGTGTGGATGAAATGGACCGGCCAGAAAACTTGCGCGTACAGACCTGGATTGATGGAGAAAAACGTCAGGACGGCAATACCGACGATTTTATTTACAGTATTGGGGAGATGATTGCTGAATTGACGACGGTCTTTACGTTGGAACCGGGAGATATTCTGGCCACGGGGACGCCTTCTGGTATTGGGGCGGCTTCTAAGCCTCAGCGTTTTCTCAAAATAGGTCAGTCTGTTCGGGTCGAAATAGAAGGGCTTGGGCATATTGAAAATCGGGTTATCTCCGAACCTAACAATATATATGGAGGTTAAAATGGAAAATCAGACAGGCGGAATGCCATTAACGGCAAAAGAGCGCGGCAAAATAGCCCCTTATAAAATGGGGCATATTGCGGTGCGTACAAGTCATCTGGATGAAATGTTGGCATGGTACCGTAAAGTTCTGGAGGCCGAAATCGCCTTCAGAAACGATGATATGGGTTTTATTACGTATGATGATGAGCATCATCGTCTGGCGATAGTAAGGTTGCCGGATCTGGTTTTGCCAGAAAAAAGAAGCACAGGTATGGAGCATGTTTCCTTTACCTATGAAAATCTTGGTGACCTTCTTGCGACTTATAAACGGTTGAAGGCGATCGGAATTGAACCTTTCTGGACAATCATTCATGGGCCGACGACATCTATGTATTTCAAGGATCCTGACCAGAATAAGGTTGAATTGCAGATAGATAATTTTGCAACTGTAAAAGAGGTGGATGATTATTTCGCGACGGGAGCTTATCTGGAGAACCCCATGGGGATCATATTTGATCCGGAAGAAATGATTGAAAATTATGAGGCGGGAGTCCTTTTTGCGGAAATCGTGAAACGTCCGAAACTACCCGAAGGTATGTCCCCGTGGGACATGCTGAGAGACTAATGAGTATGTGTAAGTTTAATAATAATTTTAGAAAAGGTAAATGAATGCAGGCTGCTGAAATTAATGAATATGGTACTGCTCAGAATGTTATTAAAATAATTGAAGATGCGGCCATCGGGAAACCAGATGAAAAGCAAATATTGGTTCGTGTTTTTGCAACATCCGTAAATCCTATTGATTGCGCCATAAGATCTGGCTATGGCCAAGATTTTTTTAAAAGCAAGGGAGGGGCTGAATTTCCTATCCGTTTGGGGCGTGATATTGCGGGTTATGTGGAAGCCGTGGGCGGCAAGGTAACGGCCTTTAAAGTAGGCGATGAGGTATATGCTGCGGTCTTAAAGGGGGCGACTGCGGAATATGCACTCGTGGATGAGGCCGATGCAGCACTTAAACCGCAATGCCTTAATTTCATTGAGGCCGCATCGCTGCCTTATGTGGCCTTGACAACATGGAGTGCTTTGGTTGGTCATGTAGGTTTAAACAGGGATAATACAAAAGGAAAACGGATTATTATTCCCCGAGGAGCAGGAGGGGTCGGTAGTTTTGCAATTCAGTTGATGAAGGCCTGGGGGGCTGAAGTCGCAACGATTTGCAGCACAAGGAATGTTGAACTGGTCCGCGGTTTGGGAGCAGATGTTGTTGTGGATTATACTAAAGCCGATTTTAGCAAAATTTTGTATGACTATGATGTCGCTTTTGATACGGCTTTTGATACAGAAGAAAATCTTTTGAACAGTCTGAAAAAAAATTCAGCCGCCAGTTATGTAAGTATTGTGAGCCCTAAAATACAGATGGTCGATGAATTTGGTTTGGAAAAAGGGCTTGAAAAGGTCGCAAAATTCTATGAGGAGAGAGTGGCGGAGCAGAAAAAAATGGGCAGGGACTATTATTGGTCTTTTATGGAGCCAAATGGGCAAGCTCTGTCGGAAATAGCTTCTTTGGTTGATGAGGGTAAAATAAAGCCTGTGATCGATCGGGTTTATCCCATGAAAGATATTGTTGCTGCTCATGAATTTTGTGAAACAAAACAGGCGCAGGGTAAAATCATTATCCAGATTGCGACATAAAATTTACTAACCGAAATTTACTAACCGATAAGTAAAAAATATAAGGATATATCATGACAAACGCAGACCAAAGTGGCCTTGCCCAGGTTCTTAATGAAGCGAAGCTTGGTTCTTTGCAAATACGTGTCATCGTAATTTGCTTTTTCATTGCTATGTTAGATGGTTTCGATACACAGTCCGTTGCTTTCATCGCCCCTGTCCTAAAGTCTGCATGGGCTATTCCTCCTGAAGAATTAGGCGTTTTATTTGGCGCAAGCCTTTTGGGGACAATGTTTGGGGCTTTGGGGTTGGGGGGGCTGGCGGATCGTGTTGGTCGCAAGGTTATTATCATTGTTTCCATAGTATTGTTTGGGATTATGTCGTTGTTATGCGCAACGGCGGGGTCAGTAGAAGAACTCATGATTTATCGGTTCCTTACAGGAATTGGTTTGGGCGGGGTTATTCCTAACCTTGTTGCCTTAACGTCAGAATATGCCCCGGCCAAAGTTCGGACAACATCTGTGACAATAATGTTCTGTGGATTCCCTTTAGGGGCAATTCTAGGGGGCATTGCGAGTACGCAAATTATTGTGGTGTATGGATGGGAGTCCGTTTTTGTTGTGGGGGGATTATTACCTTTGATGATATTGCCGGTTATCTTCCTCTGGTTGCCTGAATCTATTCGTTATTTAGCCATTAAAAAGGCAGCAACCGTTAAAGTCCGTGAACTTTTGGAGCAGATTGATCCCTTAATTGATTTCTCAAAGGTTACATGGCAGGCTGTAGATGAAAATAAACCGCGCGCAAGTAATATTAAAGGATTGTTTATAGAGGGCCGGTCAACTTGGACACTGCTTTTGTGGATTGTGGTTTCCATGAGCCTTTTGTTGACGTATTTTCTTATAAACTGGATTCCGGCCATTCTGGTGGATGCCGGATTGTCACATAAACAGGCTATAATGGGGATCGTTATTCTGAATGTGGGGGCGATCATTGGCGGCTTTTTCATTAGTCGTATTTGTGACAAACGGGGGCCGTTTAAGCCAACCGTTATTGGATATGCCGTTGGTGTATTCCTCATCCCGGTTATAGGGTTGACGGCCAATCACCTGCCAATCGTCTTGACGGTTATTTTCTTTGTTGGCTTTTTTACGGTCGGGGCACAAATGACATTAGGAGCACTTTCCGCGCGTTATTACCCTTCATATATGTGTAGCACCGGAGTGGGGTGGAGCATGGGTATTGGTCGTACGGGCTCTGCATTGGGGCCTGTGTTGGGGGGTGTTTTATTGGCGTATGGGTTTGACCGTATTTCACTTTTCACGGCTGCCGCCTTGCCCGCATTGATTGTTACTGTAACACTGATAATTATGTCTTTTAATATTCCGTCGTTGGAGAAAAAAGAAAATTCCTCCTAATCGACGTAAAACGCCGTATCCAGTCGCTGTTGAAGATTATTTCCCACGGTTGAGAGATGTTTCTTGAAGGCGCTCACGGCTTTGGCTTTGTCCCTTTTTAAAAAGGGAGCCATAAAGGCTTCGTGCTGGGCAAAGGCATCCTCTGTTGAATGTTCGATGGCACCATTGAGATTCTGAATGCGAATGATATGACGAGCAATAATCAAATGAGTGTGAATAAGTGGTATATTTCCACTGGCACAGACAATAGCGCGGTGGATCTCATTATTGATTTTCAAAAGACCCGGGAGGTCTTTTTTTTCACAAAGGCGCTGCATCTTTCTATGAAGAAATTCAATATTATCCAATTCATCTTCCGTAGCATTGTCACAGGCAAGTTCAAGACCAAGTATTTCAAGGGCTTTGGAAAGCGTATAATGCTGCATGGAATCCTCCTTTGTCGGAGCGGTAACAACAGCACCACGACTCGGCAAAAGTTCCAACAATCCCTCAATGGCAAGCACATGGTAGGCTTCTCTGAGGGGGGAGCGGGAAATGCCATATCTTTCACACATGCGTCGCTCTTGAAGTCGAGCGCCTGGTTCCCATACACCCTCGATAATTTCATCTCTCAGTCGAGAAACGACTTCCGCCTGGAGAGACTGTCTTGGGATAATGCTTTTAGGCAACATAGTTATTTTTTTCTTTGCAGTCATGGTGGGGTCTCTAATGCATTGTCTTAAAGGATTAAAAACATGATGCCTAGTATTTATCACTAGAAGGGGTCTGCGCAGACAGCGGCATTATTCTCAATAATATTCAATTTTAAAATTAATGATAGGGATTTTTTTAGATGAAGGAAAGAAGAAAAGCAAATGAAAAACGTCGTTCCCATGTAACAACAGATGGGTTGACACGGGCACCGCACCGGGCATTCTTACGGGCAATGGGATTGGATGAAGAAGATTTCGCAAAACCCATGATCGGCATAGTTAGTCCAGCTGGAGAAATGACCCCCTGCAATATACATTTAGGCGATTTTGCGGCCGCCGCGAAAAGTGGTGTCGAGCAGGAGCAGGGGGTTGGGCGACTGTTTCATACTATGTCGGTTGCGGACAGTCTTTCCATGAATCATAAAGGCATGCGTTTTTCACTGATTTCCCGTGAAATAATAGCCGATAGTATCGAAGCCGTGGTGCGGGGGCATGCCTATGATGCCATAGTGGGGTTTGGCGGGTGTGATAAGAGTTTGCCGGGCGTGATTATGGGCATGGTGCGCTGTAATGTGCCTTCTGTATTTATGTATGGTGGAAGTGCGCTTCCGGGGCGTTGGAAAGGGAAAGATGTTACTATTTTAGATGTTTATGAAGGTGTGGGGGCCGTTCTTGCCGATGAAATGTGCCGATCCGAACTCGAAGAAATAGAGAAAATCGCTGTGCCTACGGTTGGGTCTTGTCCCGGACAATTTACCGCCAATACAATGGCAATGATATCAGAAGTCATGGGTTTTGCCTTACCCGGTTCAGCCACGATGCCGGCAGTGTATCAGGCTCGTCACAGCCTGGCACGCAGGTCAGGAAAACAGGTCATGAAAATTATAAAGGGCCATGGTCCGTTACCGCGGGACCTTGTCAGTTGGAAAAGTCTGGAAAATGCAAGTGCCATTGTGGCAGCAACAGGGGGGTCGACTAATGCGGCGCTCCATATCTCGGCTATCGCGAATGAAGCTGGTATTAGTTTTACATTAAATGATGTGGAGACGGTGATGAAGCGGACGCCTTTAATTGCTGATATGAAACCGGGGGGACAATTTCTGGCAAAAGACCTTCATGAAGCAGGTGGTGCGGAGGTAATTTTTAAAACGCTGGTGGAGAGTGGTCATCTGCATGGAGATACGCCGACGATACAGGGGGGTTGTTTAGGGGACTTGGTCTCCAAAGCGCCGGCGCCGGATGAGAAAGTCGTTTATCCAGTTAAACAGGCGTTAATGTCGACTGGTGGGGTGGTCGTCCTGAAGGGTAACCTATGTACAGAAGGGGCGTTGTTAAAAGTAGCCGGATTGAAATGTTTATCCTTCTCCGGGCCTGCGCGGATTTTTGAGTGTGAAGAAGATTGTATGAAAGTGGTAAAGGCGCGCCAGTATGAAGAAGGTAGTGTTTTAGTTATCCGCAACGAGGGGCCAAAGGGCGGACCAGGAATGCGTGAAATGCTTGGTGTGACGGCTCTTATATATGGGCAGGGGATGGGCGAAAAAGTTGCTTTGCTCACCGATGGCCGTTTCTCAGGAGCCACGAGAGGAATGTGCATCGGTTATGCCAGTCCTGAGGCCGTTGATGGTGGAGCTTTGGCGCATATACAAGACGGTGATATCATTAATATTGATGCTTCAAAGGGAAGTATTAATGTGGACCTGTCAGAGGCAGAACTGGCGCGTCGACGTGAATTGTGGACGGCACCGGCAGGGCCTCAAGGAGGACTTTTGGAGAAATATGCCAAACTTGTTCAGTCTGCCCATAAAGGGGCGGTAACGCACAGTGGGGGGGGTGACTGGCCGCTTGAGGAGATTTGCGATGAGTAAGATTGGGACGACGCTTGGTTTTATCGGTTTGGGTATAATGGGCCGGCCAATGGTTGAGCGGCTTTTGGCGGCTGATTATAAAATAAATATATGGAACAGGAATCCTGAAAAGTCACTGCCTTTAATAGAGCAAGGGGCCCTTATCTGTCAAAATCCCGCTGATGTGACTTTGAAATCAGATGTTATTCTCATGTGCCTTACCAATGGGCAGGCTGTTCAGAAGGTGACATTGGGACAGCATGGTATTGTAGAAGGTGGGAGGCAGGGAAAACTGGTGGTCGACTTTTCATCAATAGATGTTGAAACGACCCAGAATATAGCAACAGAACTTTCTGAAAAATGTGGGATGAATTGGGTTGATGCCCCTGTATCGGGCGGAGTGGTGGGTGCACAAAAGGGCAATTTAGCTATTTTATGTGGCGGCGCGGAAAAGCATATCGATGAGATCCGGCCCATATTGGTTCATTTGGCACGTCGTGTAACGCATATGGGGGGGTGCGGTGCGGGGCAAGTGACTAAACTCTGTAACCAGTTGATTGTTTCGAGCAATATTATTGCGATTGCAGAGGCGATTAATTTAGGGCGTAGGTCTGGGATCGATGTAGAAAAATTACCTGATGCCCTTACAGGAGGGTTTGCGGATTCTATGCCACTACAGATTTTTGGTCGACGCATGGTCTCCCAATCATGGACCACGGCAATGGGAGTTGTAAGTACGATGTTGAAAGATGTTGAGAATGTGGCGGAATTAGCAGAGAATGTCGGCTTGGAAACCCATGTGCTTCGGGCGGCCCAGTTTGTTTATCAGGCTGTGGCCGAAAAGGGGTTTGCGGATGAAGACCTGTCACGGGTAGCAGAATTTTATGATAATCATTGGTGAATACAATATTAAGTCGCCAACTTGAATATTCCTTAGGGTATTACCGAAGCGATGACGGTGATAGGGGTTTTTTTCAGGAAAGTCACATAATAAAAATTTGGCGGAAGTTAATGTGTCAAAGCCGGCGCAGGTTAGTTTTTAACGTGAAAAAGTTCCACAAGAGTATCAGATTAAACGGCGTTGGTCACGAGAATCCACTCGGCCACTAAAGCGGATATAGTGGCTAAATATTTTTGAATTGATATATGAGTAATGCACTGATATATATCATTATATGAAAGAAAATATACCGGACATAGAAGGGGACAAAAAAGAACCAGAAGACCGCAATGAAGGCGTCATTCTTATGGAACCCTTACTCATTTCGGAGAGTTCTCGTCAGCGTGGTGAGTTGGCTGACTTGTTGTTGAACTAACGGCACTGTCAACGGGACTAAGGCGCAGTTTGCCGGAAGGTGTGGTGACAGCCTTATCCAAATTGTGCGATCTATGAACTGTTATTACAGTAACCTGATCGAAGGGCATGATACACACCCAATTGATATCGAACGGGCACTGAACGAAGATTATAGTCAGGATCCTGCGAAACGCGACCTACAACTTGAAGCTCGTGCTCATAATTTCAGCACAAAAATGGATCGATGGCGGTGGAATTGAAGGGAAAGTCACATCAGCAGAATGTATTTTAGAAATATATCGACGCTTTTGTGAATTTTTACCAGAAGATATGCTCTTGAGCGAAAACCCGGTAACGGGCGAAGCTATCCAGATTATTCCGGGCGAAATGCGCTATCACGATGTCAAAGTTGGTAGGCATAGCCCCATTAGTCCCGGGGCATTGCCACGTTTCCTAAAGCACTTTGAAAGAACTTACAGCAAGCTTGGAAAGGTTGACTCTGTTATTTCTGCTGCTACAGCAGATTATCGCTTGCTGTGGATGCATCCGTTTCTCGATGGTAATGGCCGGGTTGCTCGTCTAGGCACCATTTATAAATAGCGCTGAAGACGATCGGAGCGTCACAAGACATGTGGCGCGGTAGTCGTGGGCACTCATGCGGTCACCAAGGGTCCTTGCATGTAAATGATGCCGCTTTATTGATATCGCCAGTTTTATCAAAATGTGGCCAACGTGGATACATGCAAAGGGGACGGGTGCGGCCTGGCACACCAATGCCATCCATCACCACTTCATTCTCAGCAGGGTCTATATCTGCCTCTACCCAGTTCTCTAAGGCAGACAGGTAATCCCACTGAGCATAATAGTGGGTACTGAGAGAATGACTCCACCCATGGATTTCGTAGAATCGCACCGACTTGTTTACGAGTTTGTGCCCCATGGTTTCTTTGAGGCCTTCGTAATATTCTTCAGTCAGCTTGGGACTGGTGATTGTGTCGGCGGTTCCTTGTATAATTATTAGCTTCCCTCCTTTGTTGGCGAACTGAGTCAGATCCTTGTCGGCGGATTCCGGCGTTGACATTTCGCTCAATCGCTCTGCGTAAGGGCTCGGTTTTGTAGGATCGATTTCGAGCGTGTTGAATGCCAGGTCGCCATTTGCAACTCCATACCGGAAGAAATTGTCGGCATAGCTGACATGCAATGTCATGCCTTGGGCCGTTGGAAATGCGGGAGGTATTGTGCCGAACCCGAGCCAGGAATTTATTTGGTGCATCTGGGTATCACCCGGTATCCCCCAATCGGACGTATAGGCATAGAAACCGGGATAGTGTGTGTCTCCGCTCGCCAGAGGAAACCCGAATTTGAACGGATTGTTCAGCGTCTCAAGCGCCTCAAGCTGGGCGTCTGAAAGGCATGTGTCAGCAGTATCTTCGCCCTTCGGACAGCGCAGAGCCACTCCATCCAACAGTGCGGTGCGCGGTTCAAACGAAGCATAGCACCCCTTGATGTTGCTGATCACGCCATCATCCGCGCCGTCAAGGGAATCACAAGCTGACTGGGCTGCTTGGAACAATGCGCCGCGTTCGGACGGGTTCAACCACGCGCCGGGTTTTGCAAGTGCCCGATTCATGTGCTGCACTCCCAGTACCGATGTGACGAGATGCAAGGCAGGAAAGAGCGAAATTACGCCATCCCAATCTTCCGGCCAGCGACCAGCGACAACCAACGCTTCGCGTCCGCTTGCGGAGCCACCAATAAAATAAGTTTGAGACGGAGATTGGCCATATGCGGAGAAGATGACAGCCATGACCGCGTCATGTGTCTTTTTAAGCGCATCACCTCGATAATTTATCCAGGATTCTTCATTTGTCATGAATGAGCCCTGTTCACTTGTCATGTATGAAGCCGGATCTTTGTCTGGCGCGATGTGCCCAGAGTCTCCGCCAAACACCGCATACCCCCTATTTAGTGGGGCGATAGAATTGGCGGAAGTGTTATTTATATTACCAGTGACTTGCGGTACTATCCCCTCGAAGCCGCCTCCACCAAGCATAAGCGCCTTAGAATTCCACATTACAGGAAGTGCAATCTGAAATCGGATATTGGGTGCCGATGGGTCTAAGGGTTTGATTTCTCCAGATACTAAACAATGTTCGGCTACAATTTGCTCTTTGATCGTCGCCTCCGGAATTTTCTCCGCGGCGCTTATTAGGGCGCCTGTTGTTGGAAGGCCGATATCCGCTGCTGGCACCTTCATCCCCGTAAGCGCTGAGCAGTCTAGCCTCTGCGCGATGTCGAAACTGGCGATATTGTCTGTTGGCTTATCGGCGGTATCAGGTGCTACAGAATTCGCTGTACAGGCATTGAGCACAACTAAAACGGTGCCCATTCCAAAAATTCTCATCATCCCAACGCCCGCAACTCTTGCTTTAGTCATAGCTACCTACCTTATCATAATGGTAGATCGTGTGACCAAACGAAAAATGGCCTCCCGATCCATTCAAAGAATGATATTGAGTAACATACCTACTTATGAGTAGCAAGTGAATTATTCAACGTGGTTGCAAGCCCAACGTCAATTGGTTTAAATATTTATCAGCCACCACAGATGCAGAGAGGTCTCCTGATGCATCGAACCAGCGCGGAATTTCGTTTATTGCGCCCGCAATCATGAAAGCCGTCAACTTCACATCACAAGGAGCGATAGACCCATCCTGCTGTCCAATCTGAAGAAGTTCGCGAATTCGTAGATCGATCTGCGACATGGCTTCGATCGCTTTCTCTCCGGCAGAACCATCAATTCGGGCATCACGGATCACGCTTACGCAACGACCGTAGTTAGTGGTCATGATCTCCGCATATCTATGGATAAAGCTCTGTAGTTGCGATAGGGCTGGCGCATTTTTGTCACCATCGATGGCTTTGCTTAACTGTTGAAGGGCCCGAGAGACTACTGCCGCGACTAAATCGTTCTTATTGTTAGCGTAGTAGTAGATGGTCGGCTTGGAAATACCTAGTCGCGCTGCAATCGCGTCTAGTGAGGTTTTATGATAACCATTTTCAGCTAATACTTCTGCCGCCGCTTGAATAATAGCGTCACGTTTGGCTTCACGTTCTTCTGCTGGGTCACGTCCGCCCCACGGCGATTTGACCTCGTTGGCTTTTGTCACTTGTGACTACTCCTGCGTAATGCCACTAAACTGGCCTTTACCACTTGTGACTGTTCCTATGTAATGCCCCTAGTTTAAGTATGTTATCATTTGGTGCAAGTGTAAAGTTAGGAGGCTGGATAAAAAAATCTTGTGGATCACCCTACTTTATAGTATATAACCTACTTGTTAGTAGAAATTAAATATAAAAACTGCTAACACAACATACACAATGCCAAAAATATAGAGGAGAGGAATAATGTTCATCAATCTGCGTCAGACGACGCTCACTGCTGCGGCCACTATGGCCCTCGCTGTATCCGCAACGACGACTGCTCAAGCTAATTCCGCTGACGGAATTGCCAATGAAGAGGAGTTGGTCATCGAAACAATTGTTGTAACCGCGCGAAAGCGTACGGAAAATCTACAAGACGTTCCGATTTCAATCGTTGCAATCGGCGAAAATCAAATCGACAGCCTCAATGCCAAATCACTCGGTGACTTGAATGGTGCGGTGCCGAATTTTCGTTTGGCACCCGAAGATGGCACTCTGACAATCCGCGGGATATCATCGAACGCGCGGAATTCCGGGTTTGAGGCAGGGGCTGCCGTTTATGTAGATGGGGTGTATCAGGGGCGTCCGGCGGGAAACAATCAGGATTTGACAGATATTGAACGGGTCGAAGTGCTTCGCGGCCCACAGGGTACGCTATACGGGAAGAATACAACGGCTGGCGCTGTCAGCATCGTTACTGTTCGTCCCGGCGATGAATGGACGGGTCGTGCGGATGTGCAATATGGCGAACGGAACGATTTGAGATTTTCCGGTTATGTTGCTGGTCCTTTAACAGACCAGTTGGGGGTAAAGTTTAGCGGTTCCCGGCGCACAGCGGACGGGTTCCAACTAGACCTGGCGAGTGGCCAAAAGTACGCCAACAAAGATTCTTGGGGGGTGCGTGGCGAGTTGCTATTCCAGCCCGAGGGAATGGAAATATCGCTTCGTGGGGACTATGCGCATGACGATAGCATTCCTTACGCTGCGGAACCGGTTTTTGGATTTTCAGCGGACCTGTCGCCTGGCATGGATGTTGTTAGCTATGATGTTGCCCCTGAATATGAGCTGCGGACTGGGGGCGTGTCTCTTACGGTAGACGCCGATCTTGGTGGAGATTATACCATCACATCAATTACGGCGCTGCGAAGCCTGAAAACTATTCTCTCTTATGATGATGACTTCGGTCCGTTGGATTTAGTATTTCATGTTTTTGATGATGAAGCCCGACAATTCAGCGAAGAAATCCGTTTATCTTCGCCAGGAGAGGGCCCCTTTACTTGGGTGGCTGGAGGTTACTTCTTCTCTCAAAAACTGAACTCGAAGCGTCCCGTTACGCTAAGTACTGGTTTTCCAGTGCATGGGATCCTCAATAATATTGTTGAGACTCGAACCAGAGCTTTTGCAGCGTTTGTGAATGCTGATTATGAATTTAGTGATGAGCTTACGCTTAATCTGGGTTTGCGTTACACACATGAGCGTAAGGAACTCGATTTTATACAGCTTGGTGTGATAGCTCTTGGCTATCCTGATTTCGACATAAAGGATAGTTTTACCGACACTAATCTGTCGCCTACAGCGTCTCTGAGCTATAAAATATCGTCAGATATGACGGCATATGTAAAATATAGCAAGGGCTTTAAATCAGGTGGATGGAACCCGGATATCACATCGACTCCGAACATCAAATTTAATGCTGAAAATGTGTCTAACTACGAATTAGGGTTGCGGGCCAAGTTTATTGATGACCGATTGGGCATCAATCTGACTGGTTACTATATGGATTATAAAGAACTGCAAGTCAGCCAATTTTTAGGAACCTTTTCGGGTTATGTCGTTACCAATGCCGGTAAGGCTCGTATCAAGGGTGTTGAGGCGGAAATTAAGGCCCGACCGGTTTCATGGTTGTCCCTAACCGCCAGTGGTGCATACAATGATGCGTCTTACGTTGATTTTGCTACTGGTCTAGGCACGAACTATGCGGGCCAACAATTTACCAAGACGCCAAAATTCTCGATCTTTCTAGCGGTAGATGGAAGCTTCCCGATCTTTGAGGGTACGGAACTCGATCTTCACATAGACTATAGATACCAAAGCGAGATATTTTTCGACGATAACCGCACTGTTCATTCGGTCATCGGACCATTTGCTCAAAGTGGCTATGGCATATTGAATGCAAACATCGGTTTGGTGTTTGATAACGGTTTCGAAATTATTGGGTTTGTTGATAATCTTACCAACAAGCGTGCACTCTTTGATCGTAATAGCGATGCCCTAAGTCTTGGATTAGTCCTCGACCGCCTCATTGAACCGCGCCGGTTTGGTGTGCGGGTCGCATACACGTTTTAATACAGTGATACCATTGCCGCCGAGCGTATATGCGCTCGGCGGTCGTCATTGGAGTGAAGTCTAATACATGGGGCGAAACGCCATTTGCTTTTGTAGTCTTTGAGAAGGAGAAGCGCATTAACGTAGAGAGTATTCTCAATTGCAACAAGAATATGGGGGTAACTTTAGTGATTGATATTTACTGGACTGATGTGTCAACGATTTTCCGGACAGTTTGTTAAGCTGCTTTTGTGAGGTTTTTGCTGCTCCGCGCTGTCCTGAGCTGGTCCGGTGATACCCCCAATAAATAAAGGTG
>JAESUK010000161.1 GCA_016763095.1 Alphaproteobacteria bacterium | reverse complement strand
GTGACGAACAAGTGGCAGGTGCCCGCGTTGAGGTTGCGAGCTATAAAAAAGACCCCGCGGATTTTGTGCTTTGGAAACCAAGCACACAAGATCAAGTCGGCTGGGATAGCCCATGGGGCTTTGGTCGCCCAGGATGGCACATCGAATGTTCTGCAATGGCGGAAAAGC
The DNA here is from genome assembly GCA_016763095.1 of Alphaproteobacteria bacterium. Classification (GTDB taxonomy): domain Bacteria; phylum Pseudomonadota; class Alphaproteobacteria; order Micavibrionales; family Micavibrionaceae; genus UBA1850. The sequence goes on along the minus strand of JAESUK010000161.1, from coordinate 4,248 downwards.
ATTTAGGACTTCCATTTGATATTCATGGCGGGGGCGCAGATTTGAAATTTCCCCACCACGAAAACGAAATTGCACAAAGTTGCTGTGCCCACGGTAAAACTGATGACTTATCAGAATTTTCAAAATATTGGGTACATAACGGGTTTGTCACCGTTGAAGGCGAGAAGATGTCAAAATCTTTAGGGAATGTCACATTGGCACATGAACTTCTTGAGCAAGGTATTGATGGAGAAGTTATTAGGTTGGCTCTGCTATCGTCACAATATAGAAAACCATTGGATTGGACGGCTACGAGATTGGAAGAGTCTCAAAAGTTTCTAAATAAAATAAAAAAAGTATGGAATGAAATAGGCGGTATTGAAGAATCTCCTGCGGAGAGGGGTTCCCATTATAAAGAATTCTTGGTAGCTTTGTGTGATGATTTAAATACCCCAGAGGCGTTTTCAAAAATAAATATGTTACTTTCAAGTATTAAAAAAGACATGAAAGCGGATAAATTAGAAAAAGTTTCTATAGAGAAATCAGATCTTAGAAAATCTATGCAAATCTTGGGAATTACTTTGAATATAGAAAAGCAGAGTGCCGACGTTGACACGGAGAAGGTCAATAATTTGATCGAATCCCGCAAACAGGCAAAAGCTAATAAAGATTTTTCTAAATCTGATGCGATTCGTGAGGAGCTTCTGGCGATGGGAATTGTAATTAAGGATACCCGCGAGGGCACAACTTGGGAGTGTGTGTCTTAAACCGTAAATTCTTTAAAGAGTTTGACCATGCCTTCGGGCACAACAACCTCTATGCTGTCCATTCCAAGGTGATCTGCGACCGATAAAATGGAACGGTTTGTTCCAATCTCAATATTATCAAGCACACCAAGTCCTAAAATTGGGCGCTCTATCTCATACCCACTCTCGGCACGAGCAAGAGATTCTTCCCATTGTACCTTTAAAGGTGCGCTTAGCGCATTAATGTCTTTGAATGCCCCATCTTTAGAAAGCCATTCATGCGCAATAATAGATTGTCGCCAGCTTTCAACGGCTTTGTTCATGTCGATAGACAAGACTGCATAGGGGTTAGGGTGATCTTGCACGGCTTGTGAAGAAACCCATTTGAAATTGTTTTCTTTAACTTGTAGACTGCTCATACGAATAAGCTACACTTTAAACACAAACAAAGAGTTAACAAATGACAACTACTGCTCCAGAAATCATAAAAGTCGATAAAAATGCTGATGGAGTTTCTTGTGATGGTGGCATGGGCGCACTTGGTCACCCAATTGTTTATTACTCATTCGATGGCGAACCAACACTTACATGCGGGTATTGCGACCGCGAATTTGTGAAAAATTAACGTATGGGCGATATTCTCATTATTATAACTTTAGGGCTGTGTGCTGGTTTTACAGGACCATTCACCGCTTCTTCCGCGCTTCTGATTATTCCTGTTCTAATTTTCCTCGGTTTTCCGCCCCATGAAGCACTTGCTTTAAACATCTTCGCTTCATTTATCTCTTGGATCATTATTAGTTTAAAACTCAATACAGAAGAAAATGTCAAGTGGAAGCTCGTCCCACCTCTGGTCATACTATCAATGTTTGGAGCATTTATTGGTGCCTCAATCGTTATGAAGACAGATTCTGAAACAATGGGAATGATCGTGGGGGTTCTTATGATCGTCATTGTTCTTATTCTAGTCTTAAAAAAAGACATTGGGGCGAAAGGGTTCGTACCGTCGAAAAAACGTATTAGAATGGGAATGGTCTTATATACGCTAGGTTCTATATATTCTGGCTTTTTTGCAGGGGGAGCTGGAATTATCCTTAGAACGGTTAATTTAACATTCTTCGGGTTTACGATCCCACAATCTGCTGCAACGGGGGGCATTTTATGGGTAATGATGGCGGGTGTGATCTCAACCGTATATGCGGTTAATGGCTATTTAAGTGCAGATAATTTATTGTATACAGCCGTTCTGACGGCCTCAATGTCATTGGGTAGTTACTTCGGTGCAAAATATATGCTGAAGGCGAATGTTGTCCTCCTGAAGAAAATCTTTATGGCGACGATTCTGTGCTTTGGTGTTATGTTGCTTTACAAGCTAACGTAAAACTTAAAATAGCTTCCCAGCTTGCGCACGTTCCGCTGAGAACTTGAGACGTGGAATCAGTTTACCCACCCACCTGAAGATACCATGTTGATCAATCCAGTGCGCATATTCCACATATTCTGGATAGCGAGAGAGATGATTCTCTTCTGTTTTTGCGCGTAAATAATAAACCAAGCACACGGCAAAAAACATCACCATGGTTTTAAGCGCGCCAGATGTGCCATCCATACTTAAAAACGGCATCAGAAAAAACAATCGATTGAACATTTTAGAGATATATTGCGGGTGCTTCGTATAGCGAAAAGGACCTGTCGTAATCAATCCCCTAAAGGTAAGGTTTGAGAAACGGGCCCCAAATGTAAGTGTCGTAAAAGATTCAACACACATAGCGAGAACCACCAACGGCCCCCAAATTGTCAAAAGCGTGGTGTAGCCTTCTAACCATTCATACCAAACGTTTCCTTCATAAAGCTCTGTAAAAAATACGGAGACAGCAACCAATTCCCAAAATGGATAGTAGCAAATAATACATACGATCCACCCAATAAGGGTTGGCTCAGTTGAGCGTATATCTGTATCCAACGCACGAAATGTCATTAAATACCCGATGGTCGCAAACAGAACATCTATCACAGTAAGAAAGAAATAGACCATTAGTATGATGCTAAGGAGTGGGCTGGCTGTGATTGCTATGTTGGAGGTGTATTCTGTGACAAAACATCCACACCATCGACCATAAGATTGGTGTTGATCATGAAGTAAGAGATCATCACAGGCAGAAAAAATGCGCGTAAAAGAATCGATTTAAAAAAGCTAAAGACAATTTTACGATCAACATCATCCCACCGCCCAAGAAGAAAACTTCCAAAGTGCCAGAGGCTATCATTTGGATTTTTTAATCGCGTATCAAATTCTTCAATATAAAGCCAGCCAATCACCATCGCAGGCACAAGTAAGGCAAGCATCCAGAAGAAAGAACCCTCATAGAACTCATTTTTGTATTCAGGAATGACGCTATATAAAAGCAGAAGCATCGCGAGTGCCGAATAAAAGCCAAAAAGCTTTACGTGCACCCGTTTTTTGTTGGGTGTTGTTTTAGGGTGTAAACCTACGCGGTCTCTCTTATGAACTTTTAAAATGAATATTTCACCAAGAATAATCGGAACAATCGCGGAAATAATACCAATTATGCTCAACATAAATGGATCAACATTATTATAGACGTGAATACTGATCGTAATGGAAATAAGATAGAACAGCGCGCCCGCAAGGTTAATAAGAAAGCTTGAGGCAGACGGTGGAATCTGTGTTTTGGTGTCTTGTGCCATATTAAATACTGCTGATTTTCTTCAAAAAACTTACTTCACCCAAGCCACACGAAGAACGTTTGTTGATCCTGGTGTCCCAAAAGGAACGCCAGCGGTAAGGACAAGGCTATCGCCAGGCTTCGCAAGTCCCTTTTTATGTGCGAGCAATGTTGCCTTCTCGACCGTTTCTGTGAAGTTTTTAACATCCGTGACGTGAACACCACGAATTCCGTATGAAACACTTAAGCGCCGTGCCACATCTAAATTTTGTGTTAGACACATAATAGGAATAGATGGACGTTGACGTGCCATTCTTAAGGCTGTTGAACCTGATGTTGTATAATTGGCAATGCATGTTGCGTTGATATCTTTTGCAACTTGGTCGGCGGCAACTGTGATTGCATCGGATGGATCAGCGTCTGTATCTAGGTGGCGATCATCCATTTGTTGGCGATAAATTGTGTCACTTTCAACTTTTTCCAAAATACGACTCATAATCGTGACCGATTCGACAGGATATTCCCCAGCGGCGGTTTCCGCAGAGAGCATCACGGCATCTGTACCATCATAAACAGCATTGGCAACGTCCGAGGCTTCTGCACGGGTTGGTGTAGGACATTCAATCATCGACTCGAGCATTTGCGTAGCAACAACAATAGGTTTTCCACTGGCGCGCACTTGGCGTACAACATGTTTTTGCGTTGCGGGCACGTTTTCAGGTGGAATTTCGACACCCAAATCCCCACGTGCCAACATAACACCGTCCGCAAGCTCGAGAATCTCGGTAAAATAATCAATCGCGGATGGCTTCTCGATCTTCACCATAAGCGCAGCC
>JAESUK010000021.1 GCA_016763095.1 Alphaproteobacteria bacterium | reverse complement strand
CTCATAGACGTCGGGTGTCCACATATGGAACGGCACGGCAGAAATTTTAAACGCAACACCCGCAATCAAGAACATCATTCCAAATGTAACGGCTGTTTTTTCAATACCCTCAAGACCTGTAATTGCATTTTCCAAATACGAGTATTCCAACACGCCTGTAAAACCATAGATTAAAGATATACCAAAGAGAATGAGCCCAGACGAAATAGCGCCAAGAATAAAGTATTTAACGCCTGCTTCCGCAGACTTCACGGCATTACGATTAAACGCGGCAAGGATATATAATGTTAAAGATTGAAGCTCTAACGTCATGTAGAAGGATAAAAGATGGTTCGCAGACACCATTAGGAACATCCCAAGTCCCGCCAACATAATAAGCACAGGATACTCAAACTTAACAAAGCCCGTGTCGTACAGATATTTTACGGATAGTAAATAAGATGCCACAAGCGCAATCGCCAAAACGATTTTTATATTCACCGCGAAAGTATCTAAGACAAACATTCCATTTAAGATCGGTTCTTTACTTACAGGAGCGAGCATGAGACAGCCTGCGATTAAGACCAAGCCTGCGATCGCAAGAAATGACAAAAAACGTGCGGAGTTATTGCCTTTAAACACACCAAAAATAAGCATACCCATAATCATGAGCGTCATAAATAGTTCTGCCCAGATTGGCTGTAATGCGGATAATGTTAAAATATTACTCATTGTTATAATCTCCCATATCTGTACCGATATGATATTGATAATGGCTTTGTAGTTTTTCTAGGGCAGGACCTGTTCTATCCAAAATAAAGTTAGGGGCTATTCCCAAGGCAATGACCATCAAAACGATGGGAACAAGCATCAAAAGCTCACGCTTGTTTACGTCACTCATGGCAGCGGCTTCCTTGTTCTTTACTGGACCAAAGACAACACGTCGATAAAGGACCAACATATAAGCGGCACCAAGGACAACACCCGTTGTTGCAAACGCTGCGACAAGGATATCAACTTGGAATGCCCCGAGGAGTGATAAGAATTCACCCACAAAGCCTGATGTTCCAGGAAGCCCGACAGAGGCAAGCATTAGGATCATAAATATTGTGGCATAGCGTGGCATATTTTTAACAATCCCACCGTATTTACTCATTTCCCGCGTATGAAGGCGATCATAGACGACACCTACACAGAGGAAGAGCGCGGCAGAGATTAAGCCGTGGCTGATCATTTGGAATACGCCACCCTGAAGCCCTTGCGTTGTCATTGTAAACAAACCAAGTGTTACAAACCCCATATGGGCAACAGAGGAATAAGCGATAAGTTTCTTCATATCTTCTTGAACCAAAGCCACGAGAGATGTGTAGATGATTGCAATAATACTTAGCCAGAACACAAACGGCATAAAGTATTCCGTGGCTTCTGGGAACATTGGAATTGAGAACCTCAAAAATCCATATCCCCCCATTTTCAAGAGCACACCCGCCAAGATCACAGACCCAGCGGTTGGTGCTTCAACGTGGGCATCAGGCAACCATGTATGGAAAGGCCACATAGGCATTTTCACTGCAAAGCTTGCAAAGCACGCTAACCAAAGCCACATCTGCAGATCACGTGCGACTGGGTTTGCAATAAGCTCAGGGATTGAAGACGTACCAACCTGAAAATACAAGGTTAGTAGCGCAACAAGCATTAAGACGGAACCGAGTAACGTGTATAAGAATAGCTTGAATGCAGCATAGACACGACGTGGTCCACCCCACACGCCAATGATTAAGAACATTGGGATAAGCACGCCCTCAAAAAACACATAGAATAAGAACGTGTCGAGTGCCAAGAATGTCCCTATCATGAAGGTTTCCAGAATAAGGAACGCGATCATATATTCTCTGACACGGTGCTCAATTGATGACCAACTCGCCAATATACATACAGGCGTTAGGAACGCCGCGAGCATTACAAAGAACAAGGATATGCCATCAACACCAAGGCTGTAGGTTAAGCCAAGCGTTGGCATCCACGTTTTATGTTCTACAAACTGAAAACCTGCGTCCGAAATATCAAACTCAAATAAGAGCATGAGAGAGACACCAAGGACAAAAAGTGATGTAAACAGCGCCGTGTGGCGCGCATTTCGCTTAACTGTTTCTTCCGAACCTCGGATTAAAACGATGAATAAAACACCAACCAAGGGCAGAAGCACCAAAAGAGATAGAATTGGAAAACCCATTATATAATCCCTCCTGCTCGTATAAATACCCAGCTTAACAAGCCAATTACAGATACCACCATCACAAAGGCGTAATGGTATATATAGCCACTTTGCATTTTTCCTAATAACCCTCCGATACGACGAGACAATCCTGACAGACCGTCAGGACCAAGCCCATCAATAAGTCCTTTATCGCCTGTCTTCCAAAATATTTTCCCTATGCACCGCGCAGGTCTCACAAACACCGCGTCATAGATTTCATCAAAGAACCATTTTCTAAAAAATAGTGCGTGAAACGGCATAAAGATGAACGTAAAGAACCGTGGTAAGGCGGGAAATAAAAGATAGAAAACATATGCCAGAACAATTCCGCTCAGACCCATTACAAGCGGAAGTTTTTTAACCCAATCGGGCACATGATGTGCGGCAGCAACCGTGTCATTTTCAGGAAGGACAAGAATACTGTCCCCCCAGAAGGCATGTCGATCCCATGGAATTGCGCCATGTTCATCTTGAACTGATGCGGCATGCGCCACAACTTCTTGGCTGTGTTGATCTGGAAATTCCCCACCATAGGTTCCTACAAACCCACCATAGAAGACTACCCCTGAGAAGATCGCTCCGATGGCGAGAACAACAAGAGGGAAAATCATCACAGATGGAGATTCATGCACTTTTTTTTGTACTTCAATTGGTGCGCGAGATTTACCGTGGAACGTCATAATCATAAGCCGCCATGTATAGAACGCTGTCATAAAGGCTGCTGAGATCCCTGCCCAGAAGGCAAAATCACCAAACCATGTATGGTCTGCATAAGCGGCTTCTAAGATCATGTCTTTTGAGTAGTACCCAGCAAACAACGGAATTCCTGCAAGCGCCAAGCCACCAATCCACATTAAGGTATAGGTCACAGGGATTTTCTTCCATAGCCCCCCCATCTTACGCATATCCTGTTCATTGGACATTGCATGAATAACAGACCCTGCACCCAAGAAGAGAAGTCCTTTAAAGAAGGCATGTGTCATTAAATGAAACATTGCTGCGCCATAAGCAGATACACCAAGAGCGAAGAACATATAGCCGAGCTGAGACATTGTAGAGTATGCAATCACACGTTTGATATCAAACTGTGTCATCCCAATTGTTGCCGCCACAAACGCCGTGGACGCGCCAACAACAGCAATTACAATTAAAGCATCTGGCGCAAATTCATATAAAGGTGAGAATCTTGCCACCAAGAACACACCCGCAGTCACCATTGTTGCCGCATGGATAAGAGCAGATACAGGTGTTGGTCCTTCCATCGCATCAGGCAACCATGTGTGTAACCCCAGCTGAGCACTCTTTCCCATTGCACCGATGAACAATAACATGCCGATAACCGTTAAGGCATGGAAGTCATTTCCTAGGAAAGTAATCACATCATCTGTATGTGCCTGTACGCTTCCAAATATTTCAGTGAAGTTCACAGTTCCAAACACCATGAATATCGCCATAATTCCAAGTGCCAAGCCAAAGTCACCTATACGGTTTACAATAAACGCTTTGATAGATGCGGAGTTTGCGCTCTCTTTATGGTTCCAAAACCCAATCAATAGGTACGACGCAACACCAACCCCTTCCCAGCCAAAGAATAGCTGAAGGAGGTTATCAGATGTGACGAGCATTAGCATTGCGAAGGTAAATAAGCTTAGATACGCCATGAAGCGTGCTTTTGCATCGTCATGGCTCATATACCCAACGGAATAGACATGCACACAAGACGAAACAACCGTAATCACGCACATCATAACAACAGTCAATTGATCAATACGAAGTGACCAATTCACAACGAAGTCGCCAACATTGATCCATGACGCGACCATGATCAATCGTGGATCAGCATGTAGAATAACGTCGTTAAACAACATTACCGAGCTTATGGCAGCAATAATCACCGCCGCACACGTTATAAACTGTGAGGCTTTGTCTCCAAGGGATTTGCCCAACAATCCAACAACGAGGAAAGCGAACAACGGAGAGAAAACTGCGAGATACTCCATAAAATTATCCTTTCAGCGTTGAAATATCTTCAACCGCTATCGTACCTTTTGATCTAAAGAAGATCACTAATATTGCCAAACCAATGGCGGCCTCAGCCGCTGCCACGGTTAAAATAAACATTGTAAATACTTGTCCTGCGATATCATTCAAATGCGTAGAGAATGCTACGAAATTGATATTCACCGCCAAGAGCATCAACTCAACCGACATAAGAATGATAATGACATTCTTACGGTTTAGAAAAATGCCAAAAATGCCAATTGTGAACAATAGCGATGCCAGTGTTAAATAATGAAGAAGACCTACCTCAAAACCCATAATTATATCCCCTTCTCTATGCCTTTACCGACATCAACTTTTCTTATTTCCATCGCGTCACTTTGTTTCGTTGCCACTTGATCCGCAATGTTTTGACGGCGCACGCCGGGGCGCCTTCTATGTGTTAAGACAATTGCACCGATCATGGCGACCAATAAAATCATTCCTGATACTAGAAACGCAAAAATATAGTCTGTGTATAGGACAAGCCCCAGTTGTTGCGTGTTCGAAATTTCAGGAAGATCAACCATTTGCGGCATTGGCGCTGTCCCAAAGCGGGCTTTTAAGAGTAAGAACAATTCCGCCAGCAATATACCGCCAAGGACTAAGCCGAGGGGGACATATTTCATTGAACCTTTTCGCAAAGATTTAAAATCAACATCAAGCATCATGACAACAAAGAGGAACAACACGGCAACTGCCCCGACATAAACAATCACCAAAATCATGGCAAGAAATTCAGCCCCAAGCATAACAAACAGCCCTGCCGCATTAAAGAAGGCAAAGATAAGGAACAGCACTGAGTAAACAGGGTTCTTCGCGGTAATCACACCAATTGCACTTATAACCAGCCAAAAAGCAAAGCCATAAAAAGCAATTGAAGGTAATAAATCTGGGATCATCTCTATCATTTTTATCTCTACTATCTATAAGGCGCATCAGTTGCAATATTCGTGGCAATCTGTGCTTCCCATCTATCTCCATTGTCCAAGAGCTTCTCTTTATCGTAGTAGAGTTCTTCTCTTGTCTCTGTTGCAAACTCAAAATTTGGACCTTCAACAATTGCATCTACGGGACAAGATTCTTGGCATAATCCACAATAAATACATTTACTCATATCAATATCATATCTAGTAGTACGTCTGCTTCCATCTGCTCTTGGCTCAGCTTCAATTGTTATAGCTTGAGCAGGGCAAACAGCTTCACAGAGCTTGCAAGCAATACACCTTTCCTCTCCATTTGGATAACGTCTTAAAGCATGCTCTCCTCTAAAACGTGGGCTTAAAGGTCCCTTCTCATGAGGATAATTTATAGTAACTTTTGATTTGAAAATGTATTTAAATGTCAGTACCATACCCTTTAACAATTCAAAAAGTGTAAAAGATTTAATTAATTTTATCATG
>JAESUK010000160.1 GCA_016763095.1 Alphaproteobacteria bacterium | reverse complement strand
TCGTCAGATTCATCGCCCTTAAGAACAGGTTTAATATCATATTCATTTCCGCCACAGCCTTTACCTGTGAGGATCATAAAACGAATACCAGCCATATCATCGGACATTTGCTGTTTTAGATACTCAATTGCGGTATAGGTTACTTTTACTTCTTTTGTTGTTAAGCCAAACATTATAATTCTTCCGAATGTTAAATTCTTTAAGTAAACATATTTAATTGGAGTTTTGCTGTTTCTGCCATCATTGACGGATCCCATGTAGGATCCCAGACAATATCAACGTCAACATGACGTATATTCTCTATTGGAAAGATTGCAGATTGCACCATGCCAGGCATTTCTTGGGCAACGGGACATGCGGGGGATGTTAAAGACATCTCAACATACACATCAACCTCCTTACTTCCTTCTATATCAATGATATCAATCTTATAGATTAAACCTAGCTCGTAGATATTTACAGGTATCTCTGGATCAAACACCTCACGTAGCGCCGCGACAGCTTTGCGTGCCATTTCATTGGTTAAATCAACATCAGCATTGGGCGGAACGGCCAGTGCGTCATATTCATTTTCTCCAACTGCATTTTTTACCATTTCTTCGTCGGCTACTGCGTCAATTTTCATCGCAACATCTCCTGTGCTTTTTTTAATGCGGTTATAAGGCGATCTATATCATCTTTATCCGTGTACATACCAATAGAGGCTCTAATTGTTCCGTCTATCTTAAGACGTTGCATAAGAGGCATGCAACAATGATGCCCAGTTCTAACTGCCACACCCATTTGATCAAAAATCATTGCAACATCACTAGGATGTGCACCATCCATTGTAAAAGAGAAAATCCCTACTTTATTGGCATTTCGTCCCAAAACAGTGATTCCGTCGATTTTATCCAGTTCTTCTTGTGCATACTCGGTGATTTCAGCCTCGTGACGTGTGATTACATCCATTCCTATATCGGTGATGTATTTTATGGCCGCGCCTAAGCCTATGACCTCTAGAATAGCGGGCGTTCCTGCCTCAAAACGTGCTGGTGTCTTTTGGTATATTGTTTTTTCAAATGTAACGGTCTCAATCATATCTCCGCCACCTTGATATGGGGGCATTGCATTCAATATATCTTCTTTTCCCCAAAGCACACCGATTCCTGTTGGACCATAAAGTTTATGACCTGTGAAAACGAAGAAATCGCACTGTATGTCTTTCATGCTAATATTTTGATGGACGACAGATTGAGAGCCATCCACTAATATTTTGATTTCTGGATTATATTTTCTTGCTATATCAATGACTTCGTTCATATCATTAATTACGCCAGTGGCGTTGGATATGTGCACAATTGAGATAAATTTTGTTTTTTCGGACAATAATGCGGTGTACGCGCTTATGTCAAGTTTACAGTCGTCTGAAATAGGAATGACTTTTATCACAATTCCTATCTGATCCCTTAATAACTGCCACGGAACGATGTTTGCATGGTGTTCTGTCTCTGAGATTATAATCTCATCGCCAGCCTTCATAAACGTACGCCCCCAACTTTGCGCTACCAAGTTTATGGATTCTGTAGAGTTTTTTGTAAATATAATCTCTTTTTTGTTCTCAACATCAATGAATTCTGCTACCTGAGCACGCACATTTTCATAGGCTTGTGTCATATCCTGAGACCAACCATATAGCCCGCGATGGATATTTGCATAGCCATTGCGCATTATATAATCCATTGCAGAAACAACCACTTCTGGCTTTTGTGCGCTTGCTGCAGAGTCGAGATATGCAACTTTACCATCTCTTAAACTTGGAAAATCCTGCTTAAACATTGAGGTCTCCCCATCCATCCAAAACCTCAGCAATAAAAGCATCAACAAGAAGGCTTGTTGCCTCTTCTTCTGGGATTCCTCTCGATCTTAAGTAAAAAAGCTGTTCAATATTTAATTGACCTGTTGTTGCACCGTGGGCACATTCAACATCATCAGCATAAATTTCTAATTCAGGTTTAGTATTCATCGTTGCCGTTGATGATAGAAGAAGAGCATTTGACATTTGTTTTGCATTTGTCTTCTGTGCTTCTTTATAGACGTGCGATTTACTTTGAAATACGCCGACAGACCAATCCCTCAACACAGAGCGATAAAATTGTTTTGACGTACAATTGGCAACTTGGTGTTCTACATTAATTGTTGTATCTGCATGTTGTTTATCATGTAAAATATTAAGACCGTTTAACGTACATTCTGCGTACTCGCCCTGAAGGACTAATGTACATCATGGCGACTCATTTTTGCACCCTTATTTATTGATAATGTGCTGTAAGTAGATTTTCTATTCTGTTGTATATAAACAATATTAGTGTGCAAGGACTCCTTACTTTCTTCTTGAAGTCGAATATGTTTGAAGCGTGCACTTGGATGCAGGGTAATGTCCGTAATCATGTTCGTCCAATACGCTCCCTCGCCCGTGTACTTCTCTGTTAAAACAAGCTCTGCATTCTCTTCAACGATGATACGAAGGCGTATATGATGCTCAACAGAATCTTGCCCAGAAAAGTTAAGTACTTTCTTTAAAACTTCATTTTTTTTCACATGAATAGTAACTTCATTTTCATCAATATCTGCAAGTGTTTTTGGAAGACCTTTACGCAAGTTTGTATATTTCCACATTTCATCCTTTGGATGTGGAAGCGTTTCTGCATCAACAGCATCTCTATGAAAGAGCTTAGTCATGCCACTAATCCTTCAAATTGTGCGTAGCCATTTTCTTCAAGATCAAGTGCAAGTTCAGGACCACCCGACTTAACGATGCGCCCCTTTGCAAGAACATGGACGATATCAGGCTTAATGTAATCCAATAGGCGTTGATAATGGGTAATAACAAGAGATGCACGCTCTGGTGAACGTAGTGCATTTACCCCATTTGCTACAATTTTTAAGGCATCAATATCAAGTCCACTATCTGTTTCATCAAGCACTGCAAAGGTAGGTTCAAGCATGGCCATTTGGAGGACTTCGTTTCTCTTTTTCTCTCCACCAGAAAAGCCAACATTTACACAACGTTTCATCATATCATCGCCAACACCAAGCTGCTTTTGCTTTTCTTTCATAAGTTTTAGCATCGCGAGAGAGTCTAGCTCATCTTCACCACGCGCTTTTCTTACGGCATTAAGGGCTGTTTTCAAAAAAGTTGCCATTTGAACACCTGGAATTTCAACAGGATATTGAAATGCGAGGAATAAACCAGCCGCCGCACGCTCTTCTGGTAACATCTCAAGGATATTTACACCGTTCATTTCCACAGAACCTCCTGTAACCACATAACCTTCACGCCCAGAAAGCACATATGACAATGTTGACTTACCAGAACCGTTAGGTCCCATAATGGCGTGCACTTCCCCTGCCTTAATATCCAAATTAAGACCATTGAGGATTTGTTTTCCGCCAACTTCTGCTGTTAAATTTTTAATTTTTATCATGTCTAACTACCCTCTAATAATTAATGCTACGCCAGAAAAGGCGAACAATACGCCGAGAACCTGCATAGGTTTTATATCTTCTGACAACAGCAAGTATCCAATCACAAGTGTAATTGTTATCGCCATTCCATTTTGTAAAATAGCGACCAAGCTTGCATAACCGCCTTGTTTATATGCTAATGCTAGAAAAATATTTGCAAATGCCACACCAGCTCCTGCTACCAAGCAAAGCATAGTTGGCTGTAATGGAATCGATACTGGAATAAGAGGTTCTTGTGCAGAAACACGTTGTACAGCGTAATAAACTACAGAAACGACTGTCATACCTATTGCGAGCACTAATGCGGCAAAAGCAGCATCCAATTTTTCATTTACTGTCTTAAATATTATGTTTCTAGTAGCCAAACCTGCCCCAGAAATTATTGCTAACATCCACCAATAATTCATTATCTTTACCCTACGCTTCCTTCTAGGCTAATTCCTATTAATTTTTGAGCTTCAACAGCAAACTCCATTGGCAATTCTTTAAACACTTCCTTACAAAATCCGTTGACGATCATTGATACGGCATCTTCTTCGCTTAGCCCGCGCTGACGGCAATAAAACAATTGATCATCGCTTATTTTAGAAGTGGTTGCTTCATGTTCTATCTTTGCACTCGGGTTACGAACTTCTATATAAGGAAACGTGTGTGCTCCACATTTGTCGCCAATGAGCAGTGAATCACATTGAGTATGATTACGTGCATTCTCGGCCCTGGGAGCAATACGTACCATACCGCGATAAGTA
>JAESUK010000159.1 GCA_016763095.1 Alphaproteobacteria bacterium | reverse complement strand
GAAGGCCGTGAAAAAACCGGCGTTGGCAAGGCCACTCTACCTATCAGTGAACAAGTCGAACCCGTATACACCTACTTGCATACCGCTTATGACAGAGCGGTAATAGGTGGGAATGTATATTATGGACGCCAATTTCCTGAACTCGTAGGCTCTTATATTTTTGCTGATAACTATTCTTCTAAATTATACACCTTACCCAATGACTCCATAAAAGTTGACCAGGTTTCACAAATAGCTAAAGCCGACCAGTTTGCTCAACGTGGTGTGAGCTCAGTTAATATACTGGCAAATGGCGACGTTTTAGTCACGACATTAGGGCGTTCTGCAGCGCCAACGGGTGAGGTGCTTCGTCTTATTAAAAGCGATATTTTAAATATCCCTGTTACTCAGGAGGTCGAGCGTTCCGAACCTTTGGTTATTGGCAAAACAGAAGCACTAAAATCATTTGTTACCAACTGTGCTAGATGTCATGGTGCAAAGGGTAAAGCTGATGGCCCCGACTCTGAAATGCTTGGAGTAAAAATAGCTGATTTTTCTCAGTCTTCTTTTCAACAAAGACGAAGTGATGAAGAATTAGCGAAAATTATAAGAGATGGTGGTAGCGCTTCAAACTTAAGCCCAATGATGCCGCCTTGGGGAGTTGTTCTAGAAAAAGAGGAGATTGACGCTCTGATACAAACCATACGAGACTTTGAAGAAAAGCAATAAAATCAGGCCAACTATCCAGGGACAACTTTGTTTAAAAGCTCAAACAGGCCTTTTGATGTGTTAGTCCATGAAAACTGTTCAGCACAACATCTTGTTTCTCGTGTTTTAGAGTTTTCAGAAAATAATTCTTCAATTGCGATTTCAATCGCTTGCTTAGTTCGGCTGCTAACGACGATGCCCGCAGGCTTTTCTGTAACAACCTCAGCCACACCCCCTACATTTGTTGCAATAACAGGTGTGCCACAGGCCATTGCTTCCAACAAAACATTAGGCATGCCTTCTCGACTTGACGCGAGAATTAAAGCATCAGCTTGGTTATACAATTCCGCTAGTTGTTGATGGGTTTTATAGCCTAAAAAGTGCACTCTATCGCCAACATCAAGGTGGCTTGCTAGCTGTTTTAGTTCTGCCTCTTTTGGGCCTTCGCCAACGATATTTAGTTCGACATTAGGTAATACTTGTAGCGCTTCTATGACTAAGTGGTGGCCTTTTAGTTCTATTAAATTACCGACGGAGATGAGTTGCTTTGTTTCGCCTTGTCGTTGTTTACGGACATCTGGCAATATTTTAAATGTTTCAAGGTCAACACCATTACGCAATACCGTTATTTTTTCTTCTGGCACACCCAGTTTTTGCATTTGTTTTTTTAGCGCATGAGACACCGTGATGTTCATCATCGACTTTTTAGCCGCCCATTGAATCATTTTTTTAGGCAAGATAAATTGAGGCAATAGGTTTATGTCGCTACCCCGTGCTGTGATGGTCACGGGAATATCTAACCATTTACCAATTAAAGCCGCTGCCACCCCGTCCGGATAAAAATAATGCGCGTCAATCACATCCGGTTTGAAACCATCGGCTATCAATTTTTTTATTTGTTTTAATCCGCTTAATGCCAAGAATAAAGGGGTTATAGACATACCGACTTTGGGAATAACTAAATAGCGTGGGTGATGGGCCTCTATTCCATTACGTTGGTCTATTCTTCGCACCTTGGCATATAGGCCGTATTGACCAAATTGGGCCGGAAACCAAGGCACAGGCGCTACTACTTTTAACGCGACCTCTTCTGACTCTACTAAATGGCGTAAACGCTGTTCTATAAAAATACCGTGCCGTGGTTGCTCAGCATTGGGATAAAGTGTTGTAAAGCTCAGCACATTGATTGTCATCACTCGCTAGGCTCACTTTATTAGGTTGGGGTATACCATCTGATAACGGCTAACACTGGCAGCCCAATTACGTTCTTGTTCAACATATTCCCTACCTTGTTGACGCATAACGTCCCAATCGGCAACATTTCTAAAGGCACGCAACACGGTACTGGCCAATGCATCAGCATCATCCGCTTTAAATAGAAAACCATTTTTACCGTCTTCTATTAATTCTTTATGCCCACCTACATCGGATGCGATCACTAACTGCCCCTGTGCCATAGCTTCCAGTGGTTTTAATGGCGTAACCAGTTCTGTTAGGCGCATGGCATAGCGTGGGTACACAAACAAATCTACCAGGCTGTAGTAACGCTGCACTTGGTCATGTGGTACACGCCCCGTTAGCACAACATGGTCTTGTAATTTAAGTTCTGCTATTTTGTTCTTGATAATCGCCTCATCGGGCCCACCGCCTACTAATAAAAGACGAATTGAATGATCTGCTTTTATCATAGCTGGCAACGCATCTAACAGAAGAGGAATGCCTTCGTACGCATAAAAAGAGCCTATAAAGCCGAGTACTTTTTTATCCTTTAGTTCGAGCTTTTCTTTTAACGCCTCATCTGCTGGCTGTCCAAATTTAAAAGCATCAATATCAACCGCATTAGGAATGGTGGTTATTTTTGACTCCGCCACGCCGCGTTCAATAATATCTTTTTTCAGACCCTGACAAATGGTGGTGACGGCATCCGCTTTTTTGAACACCCATGTCTCCATCGCACGTGTTGCTTTATAGCGTAGACTGCCTTCGGTGCTGGTACCGTGATCGACGGCGGCATCTTCCCAAAAAGCACGGCATTCATAGACCACTGGTATACCCAATTTTTTGCCAGCTCGAACAGCGGCAACGCCGTTAAGGGCCGGTGAATGGGCATGCAGTATATCGGGTTTAATGTCGTCACAAACCTCTAAAATTCTTTTTTCCAAACTGGCGATAACACCCCAGTAATTCAATACCGGTATTTTTTCTAATAGCGAATTAGTTATATAGGTACGGTAAAACTCCAAACCATCGACTGTTTCTTTAGCTGCGGTTGCACCGACTTGCTTAGCTGATGTGACATGAAAGGTCTGCCAACCCATTGCCCGTTGTTGGTTCAATATTGCTCGTGTTCTAAACGTATAACCACTGTGCAACGGAATCGAGTGGTCAAGAATATGGAGAATGTTCATATCAATTCTCTAAAAAGCTCTCGAACATTAATAAAGACCATAACCCTGCACTGTAATCTCGCATACCAGACTGATGATCTTTGATTAATGTTTCCAGATATAACTGATTAAAATAGCCCGTTTCTGCCAATTTTCCATGCAGTATTTTATCTTTTAACTTTTCTTTTAGTGGCCCTCTAAACCAACTGGCAACCGGTATCGCAAACCCCATTTTATCGCGATATAAAATATCGTCACTCAAGTGCGGTTCCAGTGCTTTTTTAAAGATATATTTACCTTCTTTACCTTGTAGCTTTAATTCAGGTGGAATACCCGATATCCAATCCACCAGTTTGTGGTCGAGTAAAGGCACGCGTACTTCCAATCCATGCGCCATGCTCGCTCTATCCACTTTAGTTAAGATATCACCCGGCAAATAGGTTTTAAAATCTAAATATTGTGCCAACGATAAAGGGTGTTCTGTCGGCGAGTTT
>JAESUK010000158.1 GCA_016763095.1 Alphaproteobacteria bacterium | reverse complement strand
CACTGGAATATGTGCGCTCAGTTTTGGACAGAAAAGATATCAAAACAATTCATCCTGTAGAAGCACCTGTTAAAGTGGCACTAAAACCAAAACCAATTGCAAAGCCAAAAGTAAAAAGCACGCCCAAGCCAGTAGCAAAAATAATAGCCAAAACTGTTAAGAGCACTGCGCCTGCAACAGGACCAATGCGTTATGTTCAGCTAGGAAGCTTTAAATCGCAATCCTCTGCACAAGACAAATGGGCAAAGATGAAAAAAGAATACCCTGGTTTGTTTGATGGCTTAACATTACGTGTTCAACGTGCAGACCTTGGGGCAAAGGGGATTTATTACCGTGTCCAAGCAGGAAAAATTGCTCAGAGTAAAGCCAAAGAAATTTGTGCAAAGGTAAATGCCAAACGTTCAGGCGGTTGCCTCGTTGCGAAACCTTAATTTAGGAAGTAAATAATGTTAGCCGCCGTTTTTTCTCTAGAGGGGACAGCGCTTACCGAGAGAGAGGACACTCTTTTCAGGAAAGCTGATCCTTGTGGGTTTATCCTATTTGGTCGCAACATTGAAACCCCCCAACAGCTCAAAGACCTCATCTCGTCCTTAAAAGAATGTGTGGGCTGGGATTGTCCTATATTGATCGACCAAGAGGGTGGGCGTGTTCAACGTCTGAAATCACCACATTGGGCGAGCTTCCCCGCAGCAACGACGTATAACGGCAATCAGAAAGTTTTAAAACAAGATATGGGTGTGCTAACGCAAGAGCTTACCGAAGTTGGCATCAATGTAAATTGTGCGCCTGTCTTGGATATGAGAAGAGAAGATACGCATGATTCTATTGGTGATCGTGCTTATGCCTCCGATTGCGAGGTCATTGTTCAATCTGCATCTACTGTGATTGAAACATTTTTGGCGCAGGGCCTCACGCCAGTCATTAAACATTTACCGGGGCAAGGGCGCGCAACATGTGATTCTCATGAAAAATTACCCCGTGTCTCAGAAACGCTTGAATGTTTATCCGAGAGTGATTTCGTTCCGTGTCAAAAAATAGCCCAAAAGTACAGGACAAAAATATGGGGGATGGTGGCGCATGTTCTCTATGAAAAACTTGATCCTGATCTTCCATCAACGCTGTCACATAAGGTTTTGAAGGACATTATTCGCGATAAAATAGGCTTTTCTGGCTTTTTAGTAAGTGATGATATAAGTATGGGAGCGTTAAAGCCGTATGGAACAGTGGTGGATCGAAGTAAATTGGCGCTAGATGCTGGATGCGATTGTGTTTTATACTGTGCAGGACTTTATACAGAGATGGAACAATTAGCCAAAAGCTTGCCCCCGTTATCGGATGAGGCGCTTTTGCGATTAGAGCAAAGTAAAAGATGGAAACATCAGACACAGAAAAACAGACATTATCTTTAGCGAATGAAAATTTTCAAGAAGATCCTCCACGTGCTGAATTAGGTGCGCGGGATGAAGCAGACATGCTTCTTTTGAAGATTGATGGCTATGAGGGACCAATTGAGGTTCTCTTGGAGCTTGCGCGTTCTCAAAAGGTTGATCTACGTCATATCTCAATTCTTCAGCTCGTACGCCAATATTTGGACTTTGTTGAACGTGCAAAAGAACTGCGTCTATCGCTTGCCGCAGAATATCTTGTGATGGCTGCTTGGCTGACATACCTCAAATCACGCCTGCTTCTTCCTAATGAAGAAGTCTCAGGTGATGAACCTACGGGTGAAGAAATGGCGGAAGCCCTGCAATTCCAACTTCACAGGTTGGGGGCAATGCAAAAGGCGGGGGACGAACTCCTGAAAGGAAATATCTTGGGGCAAGCGGTGTTCGCCCGTGGGATGTCTGAAAAGCTTCAGGTCAACGCGAACGTGCAATTCAATGTGAGTCTCTATGATATTCTGAACGTCTACGGAAAAATTCAACGCCGTAAGGAATATAGTGAATATACCCCTGTTCCTTTTGAGTTAATGTCTATGGATGAAGCCTCAGAGCGCTTAACAAAGATGCTAGGGAATTTGCCACGTAGTGGATCAAGCAGTGCTCAAAGTGTGTGGGCAACTCTTGAAAGCTTCCTGCCTGAGAAAATTAAAAACCCGTTATATGGTCGATCAACGATTGCTGCGACACTGACGGCGGGGCTTGAAATGGTAAAGCAAGGGCATGCGGACGTTCGCCAAGATGGTTTGTTTCGACCGATTTATATGCGTGCAACAAAACGTAAGCCACTAAAAGATGAATGTGTAGAAGGTGTTCAATAATGGATAGAATAACCCAAAAAAGATTGTTAGAAGCCCTCCTGTTCGCAACGGCAGAGCCATTGACTCCAGTAATTATGCGCGAGCGTTTACCAGAGGAAGCCGACCTTGGCGCGTTGCTTTCTGAACTACAGAAAGAATATGAAGAACACGGCGTGCAACTGGTTGAGGTCGGGGGCGCGTGGGCATTCAGAACCGCCGCTGATCTTGGTGATTTAATTGTGCTAGAGCGCAATGAAGAACGGAAACTGTCAAAGGCAAGCATGGAAACATTGTCGATTATTGCCTATCACCAGCCTGTGACACGTGCAGAAATTGAAAATATCCGTGGCGTGTCCACAAACAAAGGAACGCTTGATATTTTATTAGAACAAAATTGGATTAAACCGGGTCGCCGTCGCGAGACCCCAGGTCGTCCAGTAACGTGGGTGAGCACCAATCACTTCCTCGATCATTTCGGATTAGAGGCATTAACCGACCTGCCTGGTCTGGATGAATTGAAGGCTTCTGGTTTACTTGATCGCCGACCTGCGATAGAAACAATACCAGATCTTTTTGATCAAGAAGATGACGAGAGTGATCTTCACCAAGATGAAGAAGATGAAGACACATTAATTATGGAAGAAGGATAAAACATGTCTCCCAGTATTTGGCAAATAGCCATCGTTGTCGTTCTTGTTGTCGTTCTGTTTGGAGCGGGAAAACTCCCACGTATTATGGGGGATTTAGCAGAAGGCATTAAAAGCTTTAAAAAAGGTATGAAGGAAGAAGACACAAGTTCTTCTTCTGACAAACCGTCTGATAAGTTGTCTAAGAAGGCATCCAAGAAATAATCGGGAAATAAACGGAACATAAAATGCTTGATTTTAGCTTGATAGAATTTCTGATTATTGTGGTTTTAGGTGTGTTGGTTCTAGGACCAAAAGACCTGCCCGTTATTCTCTATCAACTTGGGAAAGTTGTGCGACGGTTGCAATACATGCGTTTTGCGCTCTCGAATCAGTTCGATGATTTCATGCAACACGCTGAATTGTCCCAAAAAGAAAAAGAGTACAAAAAGCCAACCCCTATCTATGATCAGGACGAAGAAGATTCACCTTTTTCAAAAGAGCCTTTCCACCAATCAGAGGATGATTACGATCCTGATATGGAAGAAGATCAAGAATATGTTGAGCAAGAACTTAGTTTCTTTCGTGATCTAAGAGATGATGAAAACGTAGATGATCCTAATGAATAT
>JAESUK010000157.1 GCA_016763095.1 Alphaproteobacteria bacterium | reverse complement strand
TCCTTTGCAAGCTCCCCTTTAATCGCTGAAAGTAAGTCATTGTCACCAAGTGCTCTAAACCCATTAAGAGCAAAAAACTTAGTTGCGCGAAGGTCTGGCTTCATTTCACGGATTGAAGGGCGTTTTATATCTCCACAAAAAACGAGATCATTAATTTTTTCAAACTTCAGAATATTTATATTTTTTTGGAGCGCGCCAAGACTTGTCCAGCTATGCCTTACATTCTTAACAAGGTCGGGATCAGTATGGCTTTTGAACGCAAGAAGATATGGCTCT
Organism: Alphaproteobacteria bacterium; assembly: GCA_016763095.1. GTDB lineage: Bacteria > Pseudomonadota > Alphaproteobacteria > Micavibrionales > Micavibrionaceae > UBA1850. The sequence continues at coordinate 3,106 of JAESUK010000157.1, read as the reverse complement.
ATACCCTTTTTTCGACATGCATCAACCAACATAGCAGGCAAACATCCACCACCAGCAATGATCCCTAGCTTTTCGAATGTCTTTGATGCCTTTTTTCTTTGGGGCATAGATTCTAGCTGGCTTTTTTCTGTTTTTGAGGCTGACATAACGGAAACCTTGATTTTACTTTGGCAAATTCAATGATTTTTTGAACAGATTCATTTTCTGAAAAATCATTCTCAACTTCTTTTATACGTTTATCAAGTGTGTTCTTATCAGAAAATAATTGTGTGAAAGCTTTCTGCATAATACGTACATCAGCACGTTCAAATCCACTGCGTTCAAGCCCAATAATGTTTAGCCCCGCAAGTGATGCACGTTCACCTTTCACGCGCCCATAAGGAATGACATCACTTTCAACACCTGACATACCACCAATAACCGCAAAGTCACCAATACGTATGAACTGATGTACGGCAGATAAACCGCCGATAAGAACGTTATTACCAACAACAACATGTCCACCTAGGGTGGCGTTATTTGCCATGATCACATTGTTTCCAATGGTGCAGTCATGCGCCAAGTGAACACCAACCATAAACAAGCAATTATCACCTGTTCTAGTTTCCATACCACCATCTTTAGTGCCTGTATGCATTGTTACATGTTCGCGAATAGAGCAGTTTTTTCCTACAATCAAACGTGATTCTTCGCCTGCATATTTCAAGTCTTGTGGTGCGGTCCCAATGGCGGCAAAAGGATATATGATAGTCCCCTCACCGATAATGGTATGCCCCTCGACACAAACATGTGATTTTAACGTAACGTTGTTTTCTAAGATCACGTTCTCGCCAACAATAGAGTAGGCCCCAATTGATACATTGGTTCCTAGTTTTGCTGTTGGTGCTACAATGGCGCTCGGATGAATTATATTTTTTGTACTCATAATATGGATAAACTATATGAAATAGGAGTTAGAGAGAAATCACATCTCTTTTCAAAGTGTGACATGGCGATATATTTACGCGTCTTCTCTATCCACTATCATTGCGCTGAAAGTTGCTTCTGCACATAATTTTCCATCTACGACTGCTCGCCCTTTGAACTTCCATACAGGGCCGCGAGAGCGCACAACTTCAACATGCAAATGGATGGTGTCCCCAGGTGTTACAGGCTTACGAAAACGTGCGTCATCAATGGTCATAAAATAAACAAGCTTGTCATTCGCTTCACCTTCCATGCTTCCAACAACCAAAACAGCAGATGTTTGTGCCATTGCCTCAACAATCAAAACACCAGGCATAATTGGTGCGCCAGGGAAATGCCCCATGAAATGTGGTTCGTTCATCGTCACGTTCTTAAGACCCGTAATGCTTTTTCCTTTTTCCATTTCAAGGATACGATCCACCAAGAGCAATGGATAACGATGTGGAATCATATCCATGATTTTCACAATATCAATCTGTTCAAATTCTGATTCCTCTGTGACTTGATTTTCTTCGCTCATTATCTTCTTCCAACTATTTTGTTTAAATACGCAATTTGCTTCATTTTATCTCTAATTTTCATCGCGGGAGTTCCCAAGTGCGTTTCCCCATCGGGAATATTTCTCATAACACCAGATTGCGCGCCGACTTGTACGCCCGAACCAATTTTGAGATGCCCAGCAACCCCAACTTGACCCGCAAGCACAGTAAAGTCACCGATTGTTGTACTTCCTGATATTCCGACATGTGCCACAATGACGCAACCGCGACCAATTTGGACATTATGCGCAATTTGGACAAGGTTATCGATCCATGTGCCCTGCCCAATAATGGTATCAGGCCCAGCTCCACGATCAATCGTAGTATTTGCCCCGATTTCACAATGTTCATTGATTATAACGCGCCCTAATTGAGGGACTTTAATATGACCAGATGGATCAATGGCGAAACCAAAACCATCTTGTCCAATACGTGCTCCTGTATAAATACGGACATCATCTTTAATGATTGCATGAGAGACGGTCACCGCGACACCGACACGACAGCGCGCGCCGATCTTTACATTTTTTCCAATGACCGCATTTGATTCTATCCATGAATTTTCACCAATATCTGCACCTGCTTTAATGACTGCACCTGCTTCAATCGTAACACCATCAGCTATAGTTGCTGACGGGTCGATATGTGCCTGAGCAGAGATACCTGCATCAGGATTAGGCTCTGGATAATAGGATTGAGCAGTTAAAGCATAGGCTTTATACGGTGTTTTGGTTACAAGAGCAATTGTTGCATCAGGAAGAATGTCTGCATGTTCCGGTGAAATAAAACAGGCTCCAGCAGATGTTGTCTTCGCATCGTCCTTGTATTTCACGTTATCAAAAAAAGAGATATGCTCAGGTTTTGCATCATTTAAAGAAGATACGTCCGAGAAAGAATCCGTTTGATTTAATTTCACCTGTACTAAGGCTGCTCCCGAGATTTCAAGAACATCAGAGAGTGTTTTAACACCAGTATTTTTAAAGAATGCTTTATCGGCCATAGGAACTTACTTTAATGGGATGGATTGAACTTTTGCATTAAGCTTTTTCATCGCTTCCGCAGTGATATCAAGTGTCTTTTCTACGATCACTACATTTTGACGTGATAACACAAGCTTATATTTGTTAGTCGTTGAAATTTCACCGACAACAGAGACGACCTCAGCACGGAGCTTACCATGTGCTTCGAGCGCACTTTTTTCAAATGCCGTTCTCTTCTTTGCTATTCTTGCCTGCTTGTCTTTATAGCTTGCTTCAAACGCTTTCACTTTAGCTTTAAGTTCTTTTTCAGAAAGCTTTTTCTGTGCCTCAATAATTTTTGTACGTTCAGATGTCAGTACTTTTTCTTGCTTTGTAACTTCAGTTTTTAAAGCATCACGTTTCGCTTTTATTTTTTTTCTTAGGGATTTCCCTGCCGTAGACATTGTTTCAAGACGCTGAATATCTACGACAACAATATCAGCTGCCAACGTTTGAGAAGAATATGTGCTTGTACCAAGGACAAGCATAAGAACAGCGGTAAAGCGCGCAACATGTTTGAAAGATAGCATTTATTTATTCCTATATTTTAAGTTCTAGAACTGTGTTCCAAATGTAAATCTA
>JAESUK010000156.1 GCA_016763095.1 Alphaproteobacteria bacterium | reverse complement strand
TTTGTTTCTTAAATGGTTTTTAGCGGTTATTTTTTATTTCGTCAAATTTTTATAACTAAAGTGAAAGATCTGTCATTAAGATAACAGCATTTAAATGTGGTCAATCTATGGTTCTCTTATGGCTCTTTAGTTAAGTTCTTTGCCCCATCGCACCCATTCATTTTTTTTGCGATATATGGTTGATGGGGACACATCCAACAAAGCGGCAGCCTTAGGAATGTTTCCGTTACATTTTTCAATGGCAATTAAAATGGCCTCTTTTTCAATTTCGCGCAGAGGTTTTACGACGACATCACCAAGCTTCAATCTTGTTTCTGGATTTTTATGTAAGTAGTTTTTTGGCTTTTGCTTAAAGATATCGGCGGGAAGCATCTCTAGCTTTATACATCGATCATCAAACATAACGACACAATGACGCACGATGTTTTGAAGCTGTCTGATATTTCCTGGCCAATCATACTTTTTAAAGCACGTGATCACCTTATCACTAAACCCCATGAAAGACTTACCCTCTTTCTCGCTAAAGATATGAAGAAAATGCATGGCAATTTCTATGACATCATCTGCGCGTGCACGCAGTGGAGGCATATAAATAGGCAGAACATGAAGCCTATAGTATAAGTCTTCCCTGAAACGTCCCTCCTCAACCTCTCTCAACGGATTTCGATTGGTGGCACATATAATACGCGCATCCGTGGTTTCCTCTTGTGCACCCCCTACCTTTGTAAAGAGAAATTTTGAAGAAAACGAAGAAGCTTTGTTTGCATATCGAGGGGCATATCTCCGATTTCATCAAGAAATAACGTCCCGCCATTGGAGCGCGCGACAGCCCCTTCTCGATCAGAGATTGCGCCAGTGAACGCGCCTTTCACATGCCCAAATAATTCAGATTCTATAAGTTCTCTTGGGATTGCCGCGCAGTTGAGGGCAATAAATGGACCTCCCGCACGTGGACCATTATTATGTACCATTTCGGCACACACCTCTTTTCCTGTTCCCGAATCCCCTGTGATAAAGACCGTTGCCGAGCTTTTCGCAGCGCTCTCTATTGTCTTGTAGATCTTTCTCATCACTCGAGATGAGCCTATAAAAGACTGTTCTTCTGTTGTCGCTGGTTGATTATCTGTGCTTTTACCTTTGGGGCTTATTATCTTGTGGTCATTGACCACTTTTAAAAGTACGCGGTTAATGGATTGCTCAAGCTTTTCAGGCTGGAAAGGTTTGACGAGGAAATCTTGCGCGCCCAATCGCATGGCATCAATGGCGGTGTTCATTGATCCGTTGCCCGTCATTACAATAACGGGACAGTCTATTTTATTCTTTTGAAGGGTTGAAATGATTTCAAGTCCTGAGATATCAGGCAGTTTTATATCGAGGAGAATAAGGTCAAAGCCATGCTTTTTATTTAAGCATGCCAAGGCTTCCCGACCTGTTGTTGCAGACTTTACAGCATATCCGCGTTTTTCAAGACATTCTTGATACGCTTTTGCCAAGGTCAGCGTATCTTCAACCAATAATATGCTTCTTTTTGCCATATGCCGTCTCTTTCCTTTCTGTTTATACGTTGAAACAAGAAGGCTTGAGAAACGAAACTAGTTTTTTCATGCTGTGGTATGACACAAAAAAGCTCGGATAAACCCGAGCCTTTTCTAATATCTATATGGTGTGAAGCGGTTTTAGTCGTTACCACCCACAAAGTGAAGGATGTATTGGAACATCGCAACAAAACTAATGTAGAGGTTCAAAGATGACATCCATGCCATACGGCTGTTTGCTTCTTCCCCATAACTTGGGCTGTACATTTCTTTCATGTTTTGTGTTTCCCATGCTGTAAGACCACCAAAGATCAAGATTCCAGCAGCTGAGATTATATTCATCATCAAACTAGATTCCATAAACATGTTTACTACACTCAAGATAAGTAAGCCGAACATTCCCATTACAAGGAACGAGCGGAACCCATCAAGATTTTTCTTTGTTGTATATCCATACAAGCTCAAACCTGCGAAGGCGCCAGATGTCATAAAGAAGGCACGTGCAATGTCTGTACCTGTATAGACAATAAAGATGGCTGAGAAACTCAGACCATATAAAATGGAAACAATTATAAAAGAAGCTCTTAGCTTACTTGAAGACATCGTATTTGGTTTAAAACCAAACATAATAACTGCCAAAGGACCAAACATAATGGCCATTTTTAGAAGGCTGTTTGCCATGATTACATTGATAAGGCCGGTATTAGCCGCAACATATGCTACAACGCCAGTGATCAAAACACCAACCATCATACGGTTATAAATTCTTGTCATATGTGTACGAAGACCTTCATCGTAGACCTTCCCTTGGATGCCTGATGTCGTCTTAATTTCATTTGGGTGCATAATTTTTCTCTCTTTCTTTCATCAAAAAGTTAAATGCATGTCTTTATATTATACCGCTTTGCGCGGATTTCAACAAAATTAGGAAATGAATATGCGATATTTTATGGTTATGCAACCATTACATCGTCTAATAAAGGAAGGTCTTGCACAAGAAGCTTCTCGTTTGCGAGCCGTACGATCCCATTCTGCTTGGCTGAAATCTCACATTGAAAAAGAGCATTTTTAAAGATAATATTCGCGGAAATAATATATGTTCCATCTTCTTCAATCGCTTTAATGCTCATTGGGTTGATCATTTCAGATAGAGATCTGCGCGCATTTGGCGTTGGGTCATCTCTCCATCTTATCTCATCTACAGATTCAACAGTTTGAAAGGCACCGTGCTTTCCACGCACAAAAGCGAAGAAAAACTGAACATAGCTCACAACATTATCTTGGGATATTGCAATTGGGCATCTTGAGTTCAAGGCATAGACAGGACCATTTGTGTAATCAACAACCACAAGGTCATCTGATCTATATATAAGGAATCTTTTTCGAACGGGATTATTTGATCGATCACTGACTTCTAAAAGACGATATCCAGGATAAAATGGAAGTGCGGCGGAAAGAATATCAGCGCTGTCTGCAGAAATGTCTGATCCGTCTATATGAGGATTTATTTCTCTAAGAAGATCGCGGGTTTCAGCCTTGTTTAGCTTTAAATAAGATAGTTGTTTCATGGCTTATTTCTAACACAGGATAAGTCTGTGGGAAAGGTACTATTAAACTCTATGGATAAGTGGGGGGATAAGTTTTATCCCTATACCATTCAACTTATCTTTATTGGTTATACATGTGTGTAATCATTTTTTATTTATACATGAATGTGAGAAAGCGGATAACAAAGTGAACTGAAAAAGCTCGTTTAAGTCTTTTCGATACTGTGGGTTAAAAAAAGGATAAGATTTAATCCACTTTTACACAGCCCCTACTACTACAACAACCTATACTATATATATATAATGATTTAGATATAAGGCATGAAACTTCTTTTAGATACGCTCTTAAGCAAACAGATTTTTACACCAACACCTGTATGGATGATGCGTCAAGCTGGGCGTTATTTATCTGAGTATCGAAAGGTTAGGCAGGAGGCAGGTTCTTTTTTAGATTTAGCTTATAATTCTGACTTAGCAGCTGAGGTTACACTTCAACCTATTCGTAGGTATCAGATGGATGGAGCTATTTTGTTTTCAGATATTCTGATTGTACCACATGCATTAGGACAGGGCTTGAGATTTGCAGAAGGGGAAGGACCTCTGATGGATCGGAAAGATTTGGCTCATTTATCTTTAAATCAGGTTGATGATAATTTTTCAAAGATTTGTGAAACTGTTTTCAAGGTGAGAGAGGTTTTAGAAAAAAATCACCCTCAGACAACGATGATTGGGTTTGCAGGTGCGCCATGGACAGTTGCATGCTATATGGTTCAAGGTCATGGGAAGAGTAACTTTCCTGCTATTTTTGAATTGATAGAAAGTGATCCAAAAGAACTAGATCGTATTCTTAATTTGGTTGTTGAGGCGACTGTGATTTATTTAAAAGGGCAGGTTAAGGCTGGGGCTGAGGTCTTAAAACTTTTTGATAGTTGGGCAGGATTGATTAAGGATAAAGCTTTGTTTGAACGGTTTTGTATTGATCCTGTAAAAGTAATTATTTCTGAAGTTAAGAAAGAGTATCCGGACACACCGTTTATTGGTTTTCCGCGTCATGTGCCTGTTGAATGGTTGGAAGAATACTGCCAAAAAACAGGGATTGATGGTTTGAGTGTTGGCGAAGATATCAACATGTCTGAGATTAAAACGGATATTGTTTTGCAAGGTAATTTGGACAATCAAGTTTTGCTTTCAGGTGGAGATGGTTTGAAACAAGCAGTTGAGAAAATATGTTCTGAGATGAAAGGTCGTCCATTTATTTTTAATCTTGGGCATGGGATTATCAAAGAAACGCCTCCTTCGCATATACAAGATGTTTTGAATGTTCTAAGACACTAGGCTATGCAGTCTGAAAAACAAAAAATAGCAATTGTGTTGTTCAATCTTGGGGGACCAGATTCTCAAGATGCCATTGAACCATTTTTGATGAATTTCTTTACGGATAAGAATATTATTCGTGCTCCGTTTTTTGTGCGCTGGATGGTGGCAAAGATGATTTCTAAGCGTCGATCAAAGCGGGAAGCAGGGGATAGCTATGCAGAACTTGGCCATCAATCCCCCCTTTTGGAAAATTGCTTAAAACAAGCCAAAGCCTTAAAAGATTTTCTCAATCAAGATGAAAACGAGGAACATGAGGTGTTTGTGTGTATGCGCTACTGGCATCCTATGGCTGCTGAGGTGGTTGGAAAGGTCAAGGCGTACTTACCCGACAAAATCATTTTACTACCGCTCTACCCGCAGTTCTCGACAACAACGACAAAATCATCTTTTGAAGATTGGGATGGGCAGGCTAGGAAACAAAATTTGGATGTACCTACTTCTCGAATTTTTTGCTATCCGTGTCAGGAAGGTTTTATCAAAGCATCTAAAGATAATATTCTGGAAAAATATATAAGTATGCGAAAAAAACATAAGCATGCTAAGCCCCCAAGAATTTTATTTTCTGCGCATAGTTTACCTGAAAAAGTTATTAAATCTGGTGATCCTTATAGATTGCAATGTGAGCAAACAGCTGAGAAAATTGTTGAAGAATTGAACATTGAAAATTTAGATTGGGAAATATGCTATCAATCACGTGTTGGGCGCTTGAAGTGGATTGGTCCAAGCACAGAAGAGGCTCTGAAAAAAGCTATTTCCGACAATGTACCTGTGGTTATTTATCCGCATTCTTTTACTCAGGAGCATGTTGAGACACTTGTTGAAATTGACGTTGAATATCGTTCTATGGTGCAAGATATGGGTATTATTGATTTTGAAAAAGCTGAAACCGTTGGTGTGCATAAAGATTTTATCGCAGGGCTTGGTGATCTTATTCAAGATGCATTGCAAACAGAAAATGGATGTGTAGATGACGGACAAAAAGCTTTGTCAAAGTTGACCAAGTATGCCACAAGATAGCCATGCAAGATTTCATTTTAACGTATTACCTTTGGTTTAAAGCTGTTCACATTATTTCTGTGATTTCATGGATGGCGGGGTTGCTTTATCTCCCGCGTTTGTTCGTTTATCATGTTGATGCAGGACACGACTCTCAGCTTAGTAAAACCTTAAAAGTTATGGAACGTCGCCTTCTCAAAGCGATCATGAATCCAGCAATGATCGCGTCATGGGTCTTTGGGGTGTTGATGATTATTGGTAATCCTGCGTTGTTTCAACAAGGATGGATTCACGTGAAACTTTTGGCGATTGTGTTGATGACAATTCTGCATATCGTGTTCGGGAGATGGCGTAAAGCTTTTGAAACAGATCAAAATAAACGTTCGGCTGAATTTTATAAAATATGGAATGAAGTGCCGACAATTCTTATGATTATTATAGTTCTCTTAGCTGTTGTGAAACCGTTTTAAACTCAATAGCGAATCAAGTTATTTAGATAGTCTGTTGACAATATGGTATAATGGAGATATAAACCGATTGTCTTTGACGAAAATCCCCTTACGAATAGTGTTTAACTTTAGAACTTTTGAGAAGTTCAGGATTTTGCTATAAAAACTACATTGTTTTACAAAATAATATAATCGAAATATAAAAACCCCCTTTATAATCATGATGCATCTACAGGATATTAAAACCCGCACGCCGGCAGACCTATTGGCTTTTGCTGAAGAACTCAATATTGAGAATTGCGGTAACATGCGTAAGCAAGACATTATGTTTGCTGTGCTCAAGAAGCTTGCCGAAGAAGGTGTTCCTATCTCTGG
>JAESUK010000020.1 GCA_016763095.1 Alphaproteobacteria bacterium | reverse complement strand
ATGGATGGAGGTCGCCTTTCAAAATTAGCACTGGAAGACCAACAGCTCGTACTTCAAAGCTCGTTCCAACTCTACGAAGGAGAAAGCACGCCAATTGAAGAGTTTTCAGATGGTCGTTTCTTCACGGTTTACGTGCACAGCATCACCCCATCCCTCGTTCCATCTCAGGCTGAAATTCAAGATAAAATTACATCTGCTTGGATCAACCAACAAAAACAAATGAAAAACTTCGCTGAGACACAAAGCACTCTTACCAAAATAGAAGATGGAAAAACAGATATTAAGAGCTTGAAACCATCAACCAAGACGATGGCACAAAGCGATGAAGCGCCGTATGGATTGTCTGCCTATGCTATGAACACATTCTTCACAGCAAATAAAGGCGAAGTAAAATTGACATCGACACCTGAAGGCATTGTGATCGGCTATGTTCGTAGTATCAACATTCCTGAAGACATTGACGCAGGAAAGCTGAGCAACACTAAGCAAGCCTTGGAAGCGCAGTCTCAACAAGAGCTTATGTCTGTCTACGTTGCATACTTACAAAACCAACGTAATACACAAATCAATGAATCGCTTTTGACAAAGTATTACGCACCCAAAGGCGAATAGGAAATGAGCACATTACCGTCTAAGAAACACTTCATAAAATCACTTGAAGACGGGAAACAGCCCCTTCTCTATATTTGTGTTCCAATTGACACTGACACACCTGTTTCGGCGTATTTGAAACTATGTGAAAAAGAAACCTATGCTTTTTTATATGAATCCGTAGAGGGCGCAAAAACAGTTGGGCGTTACTCTGCAATCGGGTTTGATCCCGATATGCTTTGGACGATCAAGGACAAGATCAGCACCTATAAAAGTCTGTTAACTGGCTCAGCAGACAACTCAGACACCCCGCTTGATGATCTAAAGAACCGCTTAGAAGCAAGCCGTATAGAAACACCAAAGGACACCGAACTTCCCCCGATGCTTACATCAGGGTTATTTGGCTATATGGGATATAACACCATTCAATTGGTCGAAGATTTGCCCAATCATGAGAATGACACGCTTGGCATTCCTGATACGATTATGGTCCGTCCGCGCACAATATTAGTATTTGATAATATATACCATAGATTATGGATCTCTGCCCCCGCTTACGACAGCTATGAAGGCGATCCCCAAACAATCTATGAGGCATGCGAAAAGCGTATTCACGACACACTGATGAAGCTCAGACAAGCAATCCTTCACGACACCATTATAAATATGGATACGCTTGATACACCACTGGATTTCAAAGCCAATATGAAAGAGTCACACTTCAAAGACATCGTAACCAAGGCAAAGGAATACATTCTAAACGGCGATATCTTCCAAGTTGTTTTGTCTCAACGCTTCACTTCAAAGTTCCCTCTACCACCTTTTGAGTTCTACAGATCTCTTAGACGCATTAACCCATCTCCCTTTCTCTTCTATATAAAGATGGATGGCTTTTCCCTCGCAGGCTCAAGCCCTGAACTTATGGTACGCGTAAGAGAAGACACCGTAACCATTCGTCCAATCGCCGGCACACGCATACGCGGTAAAAATGATGCAGAAGACATTGCGCTTAAAAACGAATTATTGGCGGATGAGAAAGAATGTGCAGAACATTTGATGTTGCTTGATCTAGGACGTAACGATGTTGGAAAAGTATCCGAAATTGGTTCTGTAAATGTAACAAGTAAATATGAAGTAGAGCTCTATTCCCACGTCATGCACATTGTTTCAAACGTCGAAGGAACACTCAAGAAAGGTCTTCACCCACTTGATGCCCTTATGTCTGGTTTTCCAGCAGGAACAGTCAGTGGCGCGCCTAAAATCCGTGCCATGGAAATCATCAATGAATTAGAAACCGAAGCACGCAATCACTACGCAGGCTGTATCGGATATTTAGATGCCTCAGGTAACATTGATAATTGTATTGCACTCAGAACAGCGCTCATTAAAGATGGTGAAATTATGATTCAGTCAGGCGCTGGGATTGTTGCCGACAGCGATCCTCAATCTGAATATCAAGAGACACTAAACAAAGCGAAAGCCCTCATTACCGCTGCCAAAGATGCCATAGACATCACAAAACAACGCCTATCTGGAAACTAACACCGAGAGCGTTACAAGTTCGATTCCTTTAGCTTCCAAGCTTGGAGTCCATGCTTTCAACGCCGTTAACGTCAATTCTTTTGGATGACCAATCGCAATCGCAACCCCGTTTTTAAGTGCTATTTTTTCAAGCCGTTCAAGTGCCTTGAACATATATTCATCTGTCTCTTCATGGTCTAAGAACACATCACGCGAAAGAAACTGCACACCATGGCGCTCCGCCATCTCTTTTCCAACACTTTCCGCTGTCGTCCGAGAATCTAAAAAGAAGACACTCTCTTTTTTCAGGTGAGACATAAGGAAATTCATCCCTTTTTCATCTTGCGTAAAGGCACTTCCCATATGATTGTTAACCCCAACATAGGATGAAAGTGCGTTCAAATTACTATCCAATTTCTGTGTAAGAATAACTTCGGACATACCAACTTCCAAAGCATCCTCTCCCGCATTAACATTTGTGTCCAACGGTTGCATAGGAACGTGTAGCATAATGTCTAACCCATTTTTTTGGGCAATATCGGCAAGCTCTTGAATACCTGTCGCATATGGCAAAAATGAAACCGTCACAGGAAACGGCAAGGCGACAGCAATTTTAGATTGAGATTTGTTCATTCCCACATCATCAATAACAATCGCGATACGCGGTTTTTGTGAAGGCAACACGACATCAAGATCCGTCAGTCCTGAAAAAACGACCTCTTCTTCCGTCATTTCCTCAAGTGCATCAATTAAGTCGCCAAAATAAATATCCTCAATATTGGAATTATCAGTCATCTCCGTGACATGACGGTGAACAGGCTCAGTAATGCTCTTTTCAGCATTAACCACAGCAGGTATCGGCATGCTCATTTGCATATGCTCAACGGGCTTAAACACCACCAACTGTGTAAACATCAAGAACCCTATCCCCAATAAAATGGCAATAAGGCGATGGGCTTTAATTTTGAACTTTAGGCAAAAACGAAGAAATTTCATGAAGAAGACATTACGCATGTTCGTTTTGACTTGCAATATGCCTCCAAGATAAGCGATAAGTTTTATACAATGATTATTCTTATAGATAACTATGACAGCTTTACATACAACCTCGTTCAATATGTTGGAACATATGAACAGGACATAATGGTTATCCGTAATGATGCCTGTGATGCACGCGAAATATTATCGCAGAACCCTGATGGAATTATAATCTCACCTGGTCCTAAATCCCCAAATGAAGCTGGCATATGCTTGGATCTTGTGCGGAAAACAGCAGAAACAAACATCCCTTTATTTGGCGTTTGCTTAGGGCACCAGTCCATTGGACAAGCGTTTGGTGGCAACATCATCAAAGCGCCAAAGCCCATTCACGGAAAAACCTCACAAATAAACCATAATGGAAAGGGTCTATATAAAGACATTCCCTCACCATTAAAGATCACACGCTATCATTCTCTGATTATCGAAACAGAAACATGCCCTGAATGCTTAGAGGTCACAGCCACAACAGATGACAATATAATTATGAGCCTTGCCCATAAACAAAAACCAATTTTTGGCGTACAATACCACCCCGAAAGCATCGCCACAGAGCATGGCATGAAATTAATAGAAAATTTTGTAAAGATCACCAAATCATGACCAGTATCGTTGACATTAAAATGACCCTAAAAAGTCTTCAGTCTGGAAAAACACTCACACGAGATCAGATGAAGTGCGTTGTCATGACCGTTATGAACGGTGATGTGCCAGAGGTTCAAATCGCCGCCTTTCTTTCTCTCATTGCCGCACGCGGTGAGACAATTGAAGAAATTGTTGGTGCGGCACAAGCATTGAGAGACCGCGCCTTAAAAATCAACGCCCCAGAAAACGCCGTTGATTGCTGTGGAACAGGTGTCACAGGACTATCTACATATAGTGTTTCAACCGCGGTGTCTCTTGTCGCCGCTGCGTGTGGTGTGCCCATTGCAAAACATGGTAATCGCGCCGCCACGTCTAAATCGGGAACTGCTGACACATTGGAAGCATTGGGTGTTCCACTAGATTACCCAAAAGAAACAATTGAACGCGCGCTAAAAGAAACGGGTTTTGCCTTTCTTATGGCGCCCCTTCACCACCAAGCCTTGCGCCATGTAGCCCCCGTAAGAAAAGAACTTGGGTTCAGAACAATCTTCAATATTCTCGGACCACTCGCCAACCCTGCGGGGACAAAAATACAGCTAATTGGCGTATTTGACCGCCCACATATTCTTCCCATTGCAACAGCTCTAAAAGAACTCGGAACAGAGCAAGCATGGGTTGTGCATGGCTCCGACGGCATGGATGAAATCACAATCACGGGGGAAACATATATCGCGGAACTTAAAGACGGTAAAATCACGGAAAGAATACTCACGCCTGATGATTTTGGTCTCCCAACATCCTCCATCGAAAACCTTAAAGGTGGAGACCCATTCACCAATGCCGCCGCACTTAAAGAACTTTTAAACGGTGCAAAAAATGCATACAGAGATATCGTTCTCGCCAACACCGCTGCCGTTTTATGCTTGGCAGATCAGGCAAGAACATTAAAAGAAGGCGTTACTCTTGCCGCGCGGGCCATTGATAATGGCTACGCCTTAGAAATCCTCAGAACCTATAAATCTTACAAAAAGTAATATGGACTCATGACCGTACTTAACGATATTTGCGAAAAGAAAAAAGCTCATGTGGCGCATATGAAGAAATTAAGATCAATTGATGATCTAATATCTCAAACACCAAAAGACCTCCCGCGTTTTAAATTTGAGGAAGCCCTTGAACAAAACAAAAAAAACAACAAACGCTCCATTATTGCAGAAATTAAAAAAGCATCTCCAAGCCAAGGAATCATCCGTGAAGACTTTGACCCTATTGAGATTGCAAAGAACTACGAAACCGCGGGCGCAACTTGTATTTCCTGCCTCACAGACGAACCCTATTTCCAAGGAAAAGATGTATATTTAAAAGATGTGCTCGCAGTAACATCCCTTCCCGTTCTCCGAAAAGACTTCATGGTCGACCTCTATCAAATCTATGAAAGTCGCTATCTCGGCGCGGATTGTATTCTTATTATCATGGCGGCAATTGATGATGCACTAGCAAAAGATATGTATACCTTGGCAACAGATCTAGGTATGACCGCGCTCTTTGAAGTTCATAATAAAGAAGAACTTGAAAGAGCTCTTCCTTTGTCCCCTCGAATCATTGGCGTGAATAACCGTAATTTAAAAACACTCGATGTAAGCTTAGAAACATCTTACAGTCTTATTTCTTCTATTCCAAAAGGCATTATTCGTATCTCTGAAAGCGGAATCAAAACAGCACAAGACATCAAAATTCTTTCCGAAAAAGGCTTTGATGGATATTTGATAGGCGAGAGCCTTATGAACAAAGATAACGAGGCTCTCAACACACTAGTGAATGCGTAAAACTCCTTGACGAACAAAAAGAACTAATATAGAACATAAGAGGACAAACAGTGATCACGCAATTACATAAAATAGAAAAATAGGCGATATTATGCTCACAAAAAAGCAACATGACCTACTCCTATACATTCATAAACACATGAAAGATGGCGACGTAGCCCCCTCTTTTGATGAGATGAAAGATGCTCTTGGGCTTAAATCAAAATCTGGTATTCATAGGTTGATCACAGCTCTTGTTGAACGCGGATATTTAGAGCGCCTTGCAAATCGCGCCCGCGCAATTTCTATAAAGAAGCTGCCTGATAGCTTCACCAAAAAACAAGAAATTACTGACAGGAATTCTGAAACAACACACACGGACTCAGGCGATATATTCAAAAGCGACCTTCAAGGTGTACGCCCTATTCCAATGTATGGAAAAATATCTGCAGGAACTCCTGTTGAAGCTA
Source organism: Alphaproteobacteria bacterium (assembly GCA_016763095.1). Taxonomy (GTDB): domain Bacteria; phylum Pseudomonadota; class Alphaproteobacteria; order Micavibrionales; family Micavibrionaceae; genus UBA1850. The sequence goes on along the minus strand of JAESUK010000020.1, from coordinate 4,633 downwards.
TTCGCCACGAAGGAAGTTACTTTGACGCACCTCTAAGCTTGTTAGGAGCTGGGGAATATTACGCCCTTGAGGTTGACGGAGAATCTATGCTCCAAGCAGGTATTAATGATGGTGACACCGCAATTATACGCCGCACAGACCACGCCGATCTTGGCAGTATCGTCGTTGCCCTTGTTGATGGCGAAGAAGTAACCCTCAAAACACTGGCGCGCGACAAAGGACAAGTTGTTCTTCAACCTGAAAACGATGCCTTTGAACCGCAATACTACAACCCCGATCAAGTGATCGTACAGGGTGTATTGGCTTCAATTATAAGAAGATACTAAAAGCTACTCCAGAACACTGTTCCAAGGACGAATACCACGTCCACTCTCAACCGTGTTGATTTTAAGCACACCATTATCCATCCACAAAAGATGCCCGCCCTCGCGCTTGTAATTATCCCAATCCAATATGGATGATGAGGTACATATCTTACGAGACACATGGAACGGCGCAATCACAACATCTGCATTTTCACAAGACTCACGAATGGCGTACTTATTCTTTAAAAAGGAGAGCCGAACCCCTCCAACTTCTGTGTGACATGCATCATCATCACAACAAATACCCTCAACACACCCTGATGCCAAAAATCCTTTTGCCCTATCCTCACCATGAAGCCCGACATGTGCTTTCCATTGCTTCTGCGTAAAGCGCCCTTTGCGCGACTCTGTGACATATAATTGATGATCTTTATATATCCCCGCAAGCTTTCCATCTTCGGAAATCATAACGTCCGCAGGACGCGTAGACATCATGACAACAAGGGCAAGTGAAAGCGGTACGAATGCAAAAACCTTAAGTCGTCCCTTAACCGTAATAAAATATAACCCCGCAATCACAAACAGGCAGAATCCTACAAACGGCAAAGTGGCCATGGAAATACTTGCACCCTCCATAGAACCAACCCAGCTTGAAACATCTATAATTTTATCAACACCAAAACGCATAATGAACAGGGGCATATACGCCAATCCAAACGGAAGAAGGAAAAAGCTAAACACCGCCATCGGCATAACAACAAATGCCATAATTGGAACAGCCATAAGATTACCCAGCACACCATACACAGCAATATGCTGAAAATGATACAGGGTAAACGGTGTGGTTACAATTGTGGCAATCACCGTTGTGGCGCACACACTAATAAAATAAAGCCCTAACTTTCGGAATATGCCCGAATGGCTATATTGCTCGACCCAGAACTTTCGGGTGGTTGAGTAAAAAACAATCAACCCCATCACCGCGGCAAAGGACATCTGAAAACTCGCACTCATCAAGCTTTCAGGTCTGATCAGCAACACCACAAACGCGGCGAACGCTAATAAATGCACCGAAAATGGCGATCTATCCAAAATAATGGCAAGGAAGAACATCCCTGTCATAACACATGCCCGAATGGTCGGAACCGATGCCCCAACAAGAAGCGTATAGAAAAGCGCCGATAAAAAAGCTATCACTGCCGCATATTTTTTAATCGAAAACCGCAAGCTAATCGACGGAAAGAACGACAAACATAACCGCACAATAAAAAACACTGTGGCGGAAAATAGCCCAACATGAAGCCCTGAAATTGCAAGCATGTGTGATAGTCCAGAGTTACGTAGATGCTCCCACGTCTCCTCATTAATCAACGCACGGTCTCCTGTTAAAAGCGCTTGAACAATTGGGTTTGCCCGACTATCAACCTCACGAACCTCACCCTTCATCGTCTCAGAGACATTATAGAAGAAGAACCCAAGCCCATCTCCATGCACATCAATACTCTCCTCTATGATCTCTGGGTTAGAAAGCGTAAAACCAGTTGCTCCAATGCTTTTAAAATAAAAGTGGCGCTGAAAATCAAACCCATGGGGCAAAATTGGTGGGGATGGTGGGCGTAGCGAGGCAAGAATTGAAATCCTCTGCCCCGCGACAACCTCTTTCTTTTGACGCATCGTAAGCTGAATAAATTCTGGGGTTTGATCCTTCTCAATATGCTCTATATCAAGATCAAACATCCGCAATCGCTTTGCACCCTTCTCGCGTTCCTCAACGCTTTGAACCGTCCCTACAACACGTACAATTCGATATTTTTTTTCAATATGTGGGGTATAGACCGACTCTGTTCTTAACACCCCCGCCCCGACACCAAGCGAGAATAACGCCACGATAAACAATGGCACAAACATCCAACTTAAACGTGACTTTAAGAACAACGCTCCTCCCCCAAAGACCATGCTCATAAATATCCATAAAAGATATGATGGCTCAGATTGTAATGAAAAATAAAACGCCACACCGAACCCAAGAAAGATGGGCCACCAAAGGATCAAATGCTCCTTTTGCTTGGCTAATTCCTCAGAAATAAAATTCTGAACGACAGCAAGGCTAAATTTTTGTATATTCATTACATTATTTCTTTTCTACTATAGCAAAGACACTATATAATCTTTTGTCAGATTAGAACATTCAAAATAAAGTGAGAATAGCATGAGCGACCAACCTGAAAAAACATTCACTCTTACCAATGACCAAACGGGTGAAAGCGTGAAACTTCCTGTACAGGAAGGAACAATGGGACCAGCGACAATTGATGTCCGCAAATTATATGCACAAACGGGGCACTTTACCCTTGATCCAAGCTTCACAGCAACAGGAAGCTGTAAATCACGTATCACGTACATTGACGGTGAAAAAGGTGTTTTGATGCATCGAGGGTATTCAATTGAAGACCTAACAGAAAATAGCTCAGCGCTCGAAGTTGCTTATCTTCTTTTAAATGGTGAACTTCCAACAAAAGAACAAATGGAAGAATTCGACCATAACATCACATACCACACGATGGTAAACGAACAACTCCATAATTTTTTCAATGGCTTCAGACGCGATGCACATCCAATGGCTATTATGGTTGCTGTTGTTGCCGCCCTTGCCGCTTTCTATCACGACTCACTTGATATTTGGGATCCAAAGCAACGCGAAATCTCAGCGCATAGACTGATTGCAAAAATTCCAACAATCGCCGCTATGACGTACAAATACTCTCAAGGTCAGCCATTCGTATATCCACGTAATGATTTGGGGTACGCAGAAAACTTCCTACATATGTGCTTCTCTCTTCCTGCCGAAGAATACAAAGTAAGCCCCGTTCTTGCAGATGCAATGGATCGCATTATGATTCTACATGCAGACCACGAACAGAACGCCTCAACATCAACGGTGCGTATTGCAGGGTCTTCCCAAGCGAACCCGTTTGCCTGTATTGCTGCGGGCATTGCCTCTCTTTGGGGACCTGCGCATGGTGGTGCGAACCAGTCTGTTTTGGAAATGCTTGAAGAAATTGGCACAAAAGAACGTATCCCCGAATTTTTGGAAAAAGCAAAAGATAAGAACGACCCGTTCCGTCTTATGGGCTTTGGACATCGCGTCTATAAAAACCACGATCCACGTGCAAGCGTTCTAAAAAAATCATGCCACGATGTACTTGCCGAACTTGGTGTGAACGATCCAACACTTGAACTTGCAATGGAATTGGAAAAGATTGCCCTAAGCGATCCTTACTTCGTAGACCGTAAACTCTTTCCGAACGTAGACTTCTATTCAGGGATCATTCTTCGCGCAATGGGCTTCCCAACGGAAATGTTCACGGTTCTCTTTGCTGTATCAAGAACAGTTGGGTGGATTTCTCAGTGGACAGAAATGATTGAAGAGCCTGCTCTTCGTATTGGTCGTCCTCGCCAACTTTATACAGGCGCAACAGAGCGTGATTACGTCGCGATAGACAAAAGATAAATTACTCTGCGGGTAAATCAAATTTCTGCAAGACTTCTGATTGTTGTTGTCTTAATTTTTCAACATCGAAGTCTTGTATAAGCTCATTAAATACCTGATACCAATTAATCTCCGCCTTCAAATGAAGAAAGACGGAGCCTAGTCCAAGTGCCGCTCTATCCATCAATACAAACTCACGCGGAATCGTAATGCCTCCATGCTCTTTAAGCTTGGCATGAACATCTTGCGCTATTTCTTTTCCAAAGATACCGTTCGTAACCTCACCAATTTTACGAACCTTATCATCCATAACAGGTGCATAGAGAAATAACGCCCACGTTTTTAAAGCATCCAGCAACTCTTCACTTAAATTCTCAAAGCCCCAAATTTCAAACGCCGCACGTAATTGATCATCATCATCGTTCATAAGCGCAGAATATAAATCAATAACACCCTTTATAAACTCTGGTCTAAAGACACGTACACATCCAAAATCAAGAAGATTTAACGATAAATCATCTCTGACCGTGTAGTTTCCAAGATGTGGATCACCATGAATAATACCGTAATGATAAAACGGAACATACCACGCGCGGAACATATTAAGTGCAATCTCGTTTCTTACATCTTGATCCGCATTTTTAAAGTCTAATATCTTTTTGCCATCTAACCATTCACTGCTTAAAAGTCGCCCCGTCGACAGATCATCAACAATTTCAGGAACATGAACGCCAGATTCATCCTTCAAAATATGAGCATAAAGCTTGGTCTGTTTTGCTTCACGAATGTAATCCAATTCTTCATATAAGCGCGCGCTCAACTCTTCATGGATAAACTT